>JAAZLQ010000210.1 GCA_012799255.1 Bacillota bacterium | reverse complement strand
TCGTAGGGCGGGTTAGTACTGAGAATATTGTAGATCCCGAAACTGGTGAGTTGATTGTGGAGAGTGGCCAGAAGATCACCCGCCGTCAGGCAGAACATATTCAACGGGCTGGAATTAACTCTGTCTTGATTACTGCTAGGGATGGCAATGAAGTACGCCTATTTTCTAATGAGCAACCAGCTGAAGATGTGACAGTGATTACCCCTGGTGACATTTTAGCCACGATTAATTATATGGTAGGTCTTTCTTCTGATATCGGTGTAGTTGACGACATTGATCACCTTGGTAATCGTCGCTTGAAGAGTGTTGGTGAACTGTTGCAAAATCAGTTCCGCATTGGTTTGAGCCGCATGGAAAGGGTTGTGCGGGAGCGCATGACCATCCAAGATGTGGAGGTCATCACCCCTCAAGCCTTGATTAACATTCGGCCCGTAGTAGCTGCAATCAAGGAATTCTTTGGTTCCAGCCAGCTTTCGCAATTTATGGATCAGACTAATCCACTTGCAGAGTTAACCCATAAGCGCCGGTTAAGCGCATTGGGACCGGGTGGTTTGTCCAGAGACCGTGCCGGATTTGAAGTTCGTGACGTACATCATTCCCACTATGGCCGGATGTGCCCGATTGAAACGCCTGAAGGTCCCAACATTGGATTGATTGGGGCGCTTTGTACCTATTCGCGGATCAACGACTATGGCTTTATTGAAACGCCTTACCGGGTGGTAGAAGATGGCGTAGTTACGGATGAAATTCGTTATCTTACGGCAGACGAGGAAGATGTGTTCCGTATTGCACAGGCTAACGAGCAAACAACCGAAGACTTCCGCTTTACTCGGAGTAAAGTGACCGTCCGGGAACAAGAGGAAATCAAGAACGTACCAGTTGGATCCGTTGACTTTATGGACGTTTCGCCAAAACAGACAGTTAGTATCGCTACTGCCTTAATTCCGTTCTTGGAAAATGATGACGGCGCTAGAGCTCTCATGGGAGCGAACATGCAGCGGCAAGCTGTTCCCCTCATCGAAGCGGAGGCACCCTTGGTAGGTACAGGTATGGAATACAAGGCAGCCATTGACTCTGGTGCAGTTGTCTTGGCTAAGAACGACGGTGTAGTGGAGAGAGTAACTGGGAAAGAGATTGTTGTCAAGACCGCCCAAGGAAAGGATCGTTACAAGCTACTTAAGTTTGAGCGTTCCAACCAAGGTACCTGCATTAACCAAAAGCCCCGCTGTTATGTGGGCCAAGAGGTTAAAGCTGGCGATGTCTTGGCGGACGGTCCTTCTACAGACCGCGGTGAGTTGGCCCTTGGACGCAATGTGGTGGTCGCTTTTGTACCTTGGGAAGGCTATAACTACGAAGACGCGATTTTGCTTAGTGAAGATTTAGTGAAAGAGGATGTATTTACCTCTATTCATATAGAAGAGTATGAGGCCCAAGCTAGAGATACGAAGCTAGGTCCCGAAGAAATCACCCGTGATATTCCTAATGTGGGTGAGGAAAGCTTAAAGAATTTGGATGAGCGCGGTATTGTGCGCATCGGTGCAGAGGTTAAGCCGGGCGATATCTTAGTTGGAAAGGTAACTCCTAAGGGAGAAACTGAACTAACTGCAGAAGAACGCCTGCTCCGGGCTATTTTTGGCGAGAAAGCCCGCGAAGTAAGGGATACTTCACTACGGGTTCCCCATGGTGAAGGCGGAATTGTTGTGGATGTAAAGGTGTTCACCAGAGAAGATGGCGATGAGCTCTCTCCAGGTGTAAACCGTTTGGTACGTTGTTACGTTGCCCAAAAACGGAAGATCTCCGAAGGGGATAAAATGGCCGGTCGCCATGGTAACAAAGGTGTTATCTCCAGAATCATGCCTGTGGAAGATATGCCCTTCTTGCCAGATGGAACACCAGTGCAAATTGTGCTGAATCCACTTGGTGTACCTTCCCGGATGAACATTGGTCAGGTCTTAGAGACGCACTTGGGTATGGCCGCTCGGCTGTTAGGTCTGCATGTAGCCACACCAGTTTTCGACGGTGCCAGTGAGATCGAAGTTATGGATATGATGGAAAAGGCCGGAATGTCACGGGATGGCAAAACTGTTCTCTACGATGGTAGAACAGGTGAACCTTTTGATAACCCAGTGACTGTCGGAATCATTTACATGGTGAAGTTAGCTCACTTGGTAGATGATAAAATTCATGCCCGCTCCACAGGTCCTTACTCGCTAGTAACCCAACAGCCGCTTGGTGGTAAAGCCCAGTTTGGTGGTCAGAGGTTTGGTGAAATGGAAGTATGGGCTCTGGAGGCATACGGCGCAGCTTATACCCTCCAAGAAATTCTCACTGTTAAGTCAGACGACGTGGTGGGTAGGGTGAAAACGTACGAGGCAATTGTAAAGGGTGAGAACATTCCTGAACCAGGAGTTCCAGAATCTTTCCGAGTCTTGATCAAAGAACTTCAGAGTTTGGCCCTGGATGTGCGAGTTTTGGGTGAAAACGAAGAAGAAATCGAAATCAGGGAAGAGGAAGAAGATATCAGTGAAATGGCCAGAGAGCTGGGAATTGATATCCAAGGACGTGGTTCGAGCACTAGCATAACACGTTCCCCCAGTGCTGGAACTCACTCTAAAGCCAAGGATGAAGATGTAAATGACGACGATGATGACTATGAAGAAGATGACGAAGCGCTTGATGCTAATGACTCCTCTAGTCCAACTCCCTTGGAGGATGACGATGAGTACGAAGACTTCGATGTAGATGGAATATTTGGTGATGAAGATTCTTCTTTAGATGATCTAGACGATTTTCCAGATGATGATGAGGATTTATAGTATTGGGGAGCGGTTGGACGTTACGAGTTAGCGGATAGACAAAAAGGAGGGACAGCCCTTGCTGGATATCAACAATTTCGATCGAATTCGAATCGGGCTGGCGTCACCAGAGCAAATTCGGGCCTGGTCTAGTGGTGAAGTAAAGAAACCTGAAACAATCAACTACCGGACACTGAAGCCTGAGCGCGAAGGTCTTTTCTGTGAAAAGATCTTCGGGCCAACACGGGATTGGGAATGCCATTGTGGCAAGTACAAACGTGTGAGATACAAAGGGATTGTCTGCGATCGCTGCGGTGTAGAGGTTACCAGAGCTAAAGTGCGCCGTGAACGGATGGGCCACATTGAACTCGCTGCTCCCGTTTCACATATCTGGTTCTTCAAAGGAATACCCAGTCGCATGGGCCTAATCTTAGATATGTCCCCAAGGACATTGGAGAAAGTGCTATATTTTGCTTCTTATATTGTAATTAACCCTGGTGACAGTGGGGTCACCGGACTTACTAAGCAACAGTTGTTAAGTGAAGGTGAGTACCGAGAGTATCGCGACAAGTACGGCAACGCCTTCGAGGCAGGCATTGGTGCAGAGGCAATTAAACGCTTGCTAGAAGACCTGGATTTGGATGAAATGAGTGCCGAATTACGGAAAGAGATTGCGGATACTTCGGGACAAAGGCGGATCCGTGCAGTTCGACGCCTTGAAGTGGTTGAAGCATTTCGCACTTCAGGCAATAACCCTGCCTGGATGATTCTAGATGTTATTCCCGTTATTCCACCAGAACTAAGACCTATGGTTCAACTAGACGGGGGACGCTTTGCCACCTCAGACCTAAATGACCTTTATAGAAGGGTAATTAACCGGAATAATCGTCTAAAAAGACTGTTGGAGTTGGGCGCACCGGATATTATCGTTCGTAACGAGAAGCGGATGCTGCAAGAAGCGGTGGATGCTCTTGTGGACAACGGTCGCCGAGGACGTCCTGTGACCGGGCCTGGCAATCGCCCCTTGAAATCCTTAAGCGATATGCTCAAAGGAAAACAGGGACGCTTCCGCCAGAACTTACTTGGAAAACGTGTAGACTATTCAGGTCGTTCGGTTATCGTAGTTGGTCCCAAACTGAAGATGCACCAGTGCGGCTTACCCAAAGAAATGGCTTTGGAGCTCTTTAAGCCCTTTGTCATGAAAGAGCTGGTGGAAAAAGGCATAGCCCACAACATTAAGAGTGCCAAGAAGATGGTAGATCGGGTACGTCCTGAAGTCTGGGATATCGTAGAAGAAGTCATTAAGGAACATCCTGTTCTCTTAAACCGTGCACCTACCTTGCATAGATTGGGAATTCAGGCTTTTGAGCCGGTCTTGGTCGAGGGCAAAGCGATTCAGCTACATCCGCTGGTATGTGCCGCCTACAATTCCGACTTTGACGGTGACCAAATGGCTGTACACGTGCCCCTGTCTGCAGAGGCACAAGCAGAAGCACGTCTGTTAATGCTTTCCACCAACAACATTTTGGTTCCTTCCAGTGGAAGGCCGATTGTAACACCTAACCAAGATATGGTTATTGGTCTTTACTATCTCACAGCAGAGAAGAAAGGGGCCAAGGGTGAGGGTCGTTACTTTGGTTCTATTGAAGAAGCAACCCATGCCTACTATGCTGGAAGCATTAGTCTCCATGCTAGGATTATGCTTAGATTGGATGATGAGCAGAAGACTCGCTTAGAGACAACAGTAGGTCGCTTGTTTGTAAATAGCATTATGCCTGAGGGCATGGACTATATTAATCATGAATTGGATAAGAAAAAGTTAGTATCACTTGTTGAGACTCTCTACAATAAAGAGGGCGCTGCAACAACGGCACGGATCTTGGATGAGATCATGCAACTTGGTTTCCGTTTTAGCACCCGTTCTGGTACAACAGTATCGGTGGCAGATATTGCGGTTCCTCCTACAAAGCACGAACGAATTCGAGCTGCTGAGGAAGAAGTTGAGCAAATTGAAGCCCAATATCGCAGAGGTCTGCTGACGCCAGAGGAACGTTACCAAAGAGTATGTACCGTCTGGACGAAAACCAAAGAAGTGGTTACCAAGGAAATGCTGGAGAACTTTGACAAGTTTAACCCTGTCTATATGATGGCAGTTTCTGGTGCGAGGGGTAATGAATCGCAGATCAGCCAATTGGCCGGTATGCGCGGTCTAGTTGCAGACCCCACTGGCCGCACCTTTGAAATTCCCATCAAGGCCAACTTCCGTGAAGGTCTCACCGTATTGGAGTACTTCATCTCCAGTCACGGTACCCGGAAAGGTTTGGCTGACACCGCGATTAGAACCGCTGACTCCGGTTATCTAACCAGGAGATTAGTGGACGTTTCCCAGGACGTAATCGTTCGGGAGCATGACTGCGGAACAAATGATGGAATTGTTGTTGGTGCGATTAAAGAGTTTACCGGTGACCGTGAGACAATCATTGAACCACTCTGGGAGCGCTTAGCCGGAAGGGTATCTGCGGAGGATGTCGTCCACCCAGAGACTGGTGAGGTGTTAGTGCACACCAATGAGATGATCAGTGATGATGTGGCCAAGAGAGTTGAAGATGCTGGCATAGAAGAAGTCAAGATTCGTTCTGTTTTGGTCTGCAGAACCCGTCATGGGGTTTGCGTCAACTGCTATGGTCGCAATTTAGCCAATGGAAGCTTGGTTGATGTTGGTGAAGCGGTAGGTATCGTGGCTGCCCAATCAATTGGTGAACCGGGAACACAGCTCACTATGAGAACATTCCACACAGGTGGAGTTGCCGGTGATGACATTACTGCCGGTCTACCTAGGGTAGAGGAACTCTTTGAGGCTCGTAAACCTAAGGGTCAAGCCATAATTACCGAAATTCCTGGAACTGTGAGCCTTGTAGAAGTGAAGGGCGTCCCCAAAGCTATTGTGCGGGGACCGGAGGGTGAAGCCTCTTACACCATTCCCTATGGTGCCCGCAGGCGTGTGAAGGACGGTAGCGAGGTAGCAGCAGGTGACCGGATCACCGAAGGATCGGTGAATCCACATGATATTCTCGCTGTACAAGGCATCCTGGCGGTGCAAGAATACTTGGTTCAAGAAGTACAAGAAGTGTACCGCTCTCAAGGTGTAAACATTAATGACAAACACATTGAAGTGATTGTCCGGCAGATGCTCCGCAAGCACAAGATTGAAGATTCGGGAGACACCATGATGTTGCCTGGCTCTTTAGTAGATATCTTTGATCTTGAGGAAGCAAATGCTAAAGTAATTGCCGAAGGCGGTCAGCCCGCCGAAGCGAAACCTGTACTACTTGGAATCACCAAGGCCTCGCTGGCAACAGAAAGCTTCTTGTCGGCCGCTTCCTTCCAAGAGACTACAAGGGTATTGACGGAAGCTTCCATTAAGGGGCGCCTCGATAAACTGTTAGGACTCAAGGAAAACGTGATTATTGGAAAACTGATTCCAGCTGGTACTGGCCTAGCCCGTTATAGTAATGTAACGATTAAAGTTGAAGGTCAGGAACACGAGGTAGATGCAGAGTCTCTTGAATCTGAGGTTGAGCTTGTTTCCGGCTAATCTAAATGTATGCCGGCTTTGCAAGATTTTATTGACAGAGCCAACCTGAGATGATAAAATTAGCAGTGTTGCCCGCAGGGTGGGGTGTCCACTCTGCGGGATCTCTGAGTAAAGGGGAGGGCCAAAATGCCAGCCAGACTTGTTAACTCGCAGCGGGTAGTCGGTGCAAAGCAGACTCTCAAAGCAGTCCAAGCTGAACAGGTAGAACTGGTCTACCTCGCTCGAGATGCAGATGAACATGTCACCGGTCCCATTCGCAAAGAATGCGAAATTAGGGGGATCACAATAATTGAAGTGGACACCATGGCAGAGCTAGGCAAAGCTTGCAATATTGATGTGGGAGCCGCCGTAGCAAGCGTCGTGAAATCGTCCATCGAGATTTAGATGGAAGGGAGGTTATCCAGAGTGCCAACTATCAACCAATTGGTTAGAAAAGGTCGCCGAGCACAAAAGTCTAAAAGTACTGCCCCAGCGTTAGGTTACACTCAGAACACCTTGCGTGATGAGGTGCTTTATAACGAAAAGGGTGCGCCACAAAAAAGAGGTGTTTGTACCAGAGTGTACACAGCTACTCCTAAGAAACCAAACTCGGCCCTTCGTAAAGTAGCCCGTATTAGATTAACAAACGGTATAGAGGTGACTTCCTATATTCCAGGGGAAGGCCACAATCTACAAGAGCATAGTGT
>JAAZLQ010000084.1 GCA_012799255.1 Bacillota bacterium | reverse complement strand
GTCTATATGCAGCCGGTTATTCGGTGGACAACATAGCTGATATCGCCACCCACCTAGATACCTCTAAGTTACTTGATATTCCCATGCCCATTGGAGGAGGAGTAGTTGATAGCACTGGTATTCAACACTTTCTAGATGTTCTATTGGAAGGTAAAACCTACGATGAAATGCCAATGCCCTTTAGTTCAGTCGTTGTCAATCTGGGTACAGGGAAAGAACTGGCACTCAGTGAGGGCAAGGTAAGCAAGGGAATCCAGGCTAGTATGTCCATCCCAGGAATTTTCCCTCCTGTACAGATAGGAGATCAGTATTATGTTGATGGGGGTTTAAGAAACCAGGTGCCAGCCAATGTGGCGGCTGATCTCGGAGCAGATGTAATTATTGCAGTATCACTGGAAAAAGACTACCACGACCCGGATTATCGTAGGATCATGAATAACTTGCGCATGTCCCTAACTGCCATGATGGAGGGCTACACCGAGATCAATACTGCCATGGCCGATGTTCTGATAGTACCAAATGTAGGAACGGACTCTTCCATGGATTATCAAAGGGCACCGTACTTTATCCAGCAAGGCTATGAGGCGGGTCTAGCGTACATGGATCAAATTAAGGCTGTAATTCTATCCAAGGATCCTAACTTTAAGTTTGTTCCCTACAAACAACCCGGTTATACCAGTGCAGAACTGAAGCAAATCGTGCAAAGAGCAGAACGTAGCGTTGCTAACCTACCGAAAAAGTTTACCTTTAAGCCGGAACTACAATTCGACAGTGATTACAGTTTCCCCAAAATAGGATTTAAGTTTGCCCATGGTCCTTTAAACTGGTTTGGCATTGGGTATCGTTATGGATTCGACGACGATGATGGTGGTCACGAAATGTTTATTGACTGGGGCAGATCCCATTGGGGCGAAATCGATATTTTCATGCGCAAAAGCGCCAATCGTGAACTTCCCACCTTTGGAGTTTCACTCATAGGTCCGAAAATCGACCAACTCACGCTTGAAGCTACTTATGTCTCCCAAGGTGATAAAGCATGGCAGGTTTCTGCAAGCAACAACAAGCTTCTGGACTATTCGCGGGCAGTCGCTGGACTGGCGCTGCTAGTAACTGGTCTCCGGCTTGAAGAAGACACTCACATTAAAGACACCCTGCGTGTGGCAGTTGCTCCACAATTCCAGGTGTTTCCATGGGGCGAAGAACATTTTCCGGTTGGCTTTGCTTTGGTAAGACCGTACTTCTTAGGAGGAGTTACAGTTGAATCTCCTGTGACAGAACTAGAAATTGACCCTAGCCTAAGGGTGGGTATCGGTAGCGAGTTACATCTCTTCGGTTTATATCCAAGTGATCTCTCGCTTGGAGTGGAAGTCGATAGTGCTGCCAAAGCTACCTGGAGGTTTGGCATTACAGGTTTGAAATTTTAAGTATAACAAAAAAGCCCCTGGAGGTGCTGATTGCACCGCCGGGGGCTCATTTTAGAACTGATATTTTACTGCCACGCGTCCTTGGGTTGGGATCGAACCAAAATCGCCGTCACCATAGGAGTGAATTAAACTTAGCTCCAACTGAACAGCACCGGGGAAGCGGTGAGTATAAGCGGGACGCAGAATTCCGCTTTTTTCATTGACACCATGCAGCATCACTAGATCAACTGTACTACTAGGACTAAAATCGTAAGCAAAGCGCCCATAGAGATAGTGGGCTCCTTTAATCTCACCAGGTTTAGGCAACTCGGTAGGTAACTGTTCCGGTGTCACATATGGTTCGAATAGTCCACCTTGTCCACGATAAATGTACTGCCCCTGCACTAACAGTCCCTGGCCTACTGGCAACGTGTAATCTCCGCCAACTACTGCCTGAAGATATCTTTCGTTGATGGACATGGGAACCCTGAGTTCCATTGGATTTTCGGTGTCTACAAATTTGACCGGGCCTCCATAGGTCACTTCTCCCCACACTCCAGCAGACCCAATCGTGCCAGAAGCGGCCAAACCAATCTGATGCTGCCTGCGGTAAGTACCTTCATAGCTATACTTGACTGGGACCGGAATCGGCGCTCCTTCAAAAAGGATTACCAACTCCAAACCTGGCAAGGGTTCATAACCCCAAAAGTAGCTAGCTTGCACATCAAAACTGGCCAATTGTGTTTCTGCCCTGAGCGCAAGCTCAGCAGTGCCAATACCCCAGGGCTTTTTGGTGTGCTGGATCACCTGCAAAATCGGCGTTGCTTGGGGATCAGCCATCATCAGCGCTTTCATCTGGTCATCTAGCTCTTGTGGGGTGAAAATTGGTATTATAACGCCAGTCACTGACCAGTTAGGGGCGTAGTAACTAACCTGACCCGCCCAAATAGGCTCACCACTCAGCTCACCTGACAGTAAAGAGCTACTGCTCATCCGGCTAAAATAGTTGGTGGGGTTAAAACCGTCTGCAGTTCCCCAACTAATTTGCTGTCGACCCACTTGGTAGTCAACATCACCTGCATAGCCCCTGAGCCACAATTCGTCTAATGTTAGTTTTCCATTTTCTTGTTGCCAATCCCACCAGCCTCGTGTGGAGAAATGAAGTTTAGCATCGAAATCAAGGTCATCCTCAAAAACTAGGCGGAAGCCAGTGAGAGTTGAGGTGTGTTCAACCTCCTTCTGCTGGCTATCCCACTCATAGCCTAGGGAAGCATTGAGCTCACCTGTAGGTGTCGCCGCTAGCCCAGGCACAGCGACCAAGAACACTACCAAAACCATAAACAACACTTGCTTACGCTTCATGCTATCACCTTCCTTTGTTTTTGCTTTCTAGCGACGTAAGTTCCGAACGGTAAACAGTTCGTCGCTTAACTCGTCTTGGTTAAGTTCCGTGATCTCCAGAATCGTTCTGGTTCCCTGGAGATTGTCAGCCATGATCACGTGATGCGGGATCAACTCATCAGATACTGTGCGAAAATCACTCAAGGTAAGGGTTTTTAGAAGTTGATCTGATTCGTAGAACTCAATCTTCACAGGTACCATCTCATCCTTCCACACCCACATCTGGATTGCTTCGTACAAAACGGAATCATTTGTAGCAGTTAACTTCAAGAGATAGCAATCCAAGTTCTGCTCTCTCTGGTCCTGCAAGCGTGCGACCGCGTAGTCTCCCTCATACTCAAAGTTGCTGGCAATCTCCTCATAAGTAAAGTCGGTACCCATAAATGAATCACCGGTCATGTGGGCTGCAATCCTCCGCTCCCGCCCCAGGGCCGGCATGTACAGCCACATTTGGCTTTCTTCACCATCCTGATTGACAGAAAGGAACTTGGTCCCCCGTACATCAGCGGGTGCTAGGTACTCCAAAAACTGTTTGTTTCCCCCATCATCCAACTTCATCAAGACCTTGAGCGTGTAGTTTCGCTGGATTCCCTTAGCATTTTCTGTGATCATGGTCAACTCTGCACTACCTGAACCACTTAAAATGCTGTTGAAACTTAAATTGTCGAGAATCTCCTGACCAGTAAGGTCGCTAGCTGCAACTCCCAAGCTTGTAGTTAGTAACAAGGCTAGTACCAGCAAAAGTGTCTTTTTCATTCCACTACCCCTTTCTAGTTTTCGGTTGGCTAAGTAGTTTAGCAAGAGCGGAATAACCACTAGTGCCGCCAGTGAACTGACGATCATTGTGGCTGATATCAAAAAGCCAAAGACAGAAATAGCCCTAAAGTGGGAGAACACTAACACCAAAAAACCGATTACTAGAGCAAGCGCATTAAAGACAATGGCCCTCCCCGCAGAAGCACCTGTTCGATTGAGGGCTGTTACAGTATCATGGCCAGCTTCTAGCTCCAAACGATAGCGACTAATATAGTGGATAGCGTAGTCCACTCCAATGCCAATAGCTATACTGGCAATGATACTAGTGACCGCATCCAAGGGTAAGCCAGCAAAACCCATAGTCCCGAAGTTGATGATCACCGTAAACACTAAAGGAACTAGGCTAATTAAACCTAGAAAAACCGACTTCATCAGTAGAGCTACGATGATACCCACCGCAATGGACGAGCTGACCAGGCTGGAAACTTGGGTTTGTACATAACGATTCATGAGCTGCATCATTACTTTAGGTGTCCCACTAAGCTTCACATCTAAGTCTGTTCTTGAACGATAACGCTGATCCAAAAAGGTTTCTACCCCTTCGATAACATCACCCATCGCTTGAGCATCTAGGGTCTTCATGCGAGCTGTGACCAAAGCTTTGCTATAGTCATAAGTGACCAGGGCATCAATCCCAGAACCCCCTTGCATGGAAAAGAGAAGTAATTGCTGGGCCACCCCTTCCCTAGTTTTTGGAATGGCATAATACTCCGGATCTCCATCCCAAAGGGCTTGGTTCAACTCTCGCACTACATCTGCAACTGAAGTAGCATGATTAATGGTATCCCAAGAATTAAGATAATCCTGAATGACTATCAATTCCTCAAGCATTTGGGGTTCTTTGATTCCATCTTCTTTTCCCGTGTCCAAGACCACAGATATTTGCATGCTACCGCCAAAGACATCCTCAATCACCTTGGTAGCCTGTTTCACAGGACTAGAGTCACTAAAATAGTTGACAATGTTACTCTCCAAAACAATGCGCGTGGCCCCCACCGCAAAGACGATCAAAACCACAATTACAACCCAAGTGACCTGGCGAGGTTTTGCCGTAGACCAGGAGGTGAGTTTGTTCAGTAAACGGGTAAGCAGACTAGCTGTATTATGCTGTTCCCCATCTTTGGCCAGCTTCACCTTGGGCTCTTTTACTAACATCAATAGTGCTGGGACAAAAGTTAAAGACAAAGTCATGGCTAGCATGACACCGATCGCGGTTAATACTCCAAACTCCCGCATGGGGTGTACGAAGGCAGTTATCAGTGAAGCGAAGCCTGCAGCAGTAGTAAGGGCTGCCATGACAACGGGCGACGTGATTACTCTAAAGGTTTCTTCTAGAGCTTTCCGCTTAGGTAGACCATCCATCAATGCTTCTTGATATTTATTGAGGATATGAATGCTAGAAGCGATACCAATGGTAACCAGAATCACCGGCATAACCATGGAAATTATGGAAACTGGAATACCCTGCCAAATCATCAAAGCAACAGTCCAAATTACGCTGGCTCCAACTGTAATTACGGGAATCAAGACTCCCAAAAATGATCTGAGGGTCAAATACAAGACTAAGGCAATAATGATAACCACAAATGGCACCAGTTTCACTAGGTCTTGTTTCATGGCTTGTTCGGTAAAGTAAAGAATATACGTATCGCCAACAATGTGGATTTCTTCTGGCCCCTGATAACGCTGAACAACTGCTTCAATAGCGTGCATCAATTGGTTACGTTCAGAAGTGGCCCCATCCAAATCTAGCAGAAGCGCGGCACCTCGTCCATCAGCAGTAAGCAAGAGTCCCTCATAGGGGCTAGCCAGAACATCTTGCTTGAACGCTTCTATTTCAGCAGGTGTTTGGGGTATTTCTTGAGTCATGGGACCAATCTCAATTCCCCAAAAACCGCTTTCTACCTTTTGCGCATTGAACGGACTTTGTACTTCCGCAACTCCAGGCAAGGCCTCTAGCTCATGGGCTAAATCTGCAATTTTTTGTAGGGTCTTCGGCTGAAAGACATCCTCACCCTGTATTGCAATGAAAAAGAGATCTTGAGCTCCAAAGTCCTCCACAATCTCTCCGAGTTCTACCAAGACCGGGTCATCATCTGGGATCATGGCATCAATACTGGCGTCAAAAGTAATTCGAGGCAAGAAAGTCCCTGCTACCAGAGTGATTGCCACTACTACCCCTATTACCACCCACGGCCGATCTAAAACCAGCTTGATCCACTTTTGCAATTACTTCACCTCTCCTACCTAAAATATGGTATTTAGTGCACATAACGAGTCCGCAATCGCTCCGTTGCTTGGCTCCAGAAGTGCTTGCACTGCTATCCCAAAAATTCCCCCAAAGAACATGCTACTCAGCGTCTCTGGTGTATATTTGTAACCAAGTTCCTGCACAAACTCTGTAGTAAAGACTTCTTGAGTAATAAGATCAATGATCCCCTGGAAAATCTCCCGCACTTGCAGATGCATCGGTTCAGACCAGAGGGCAAGACCGACTAAATCGTAGAGCACACGAAATAGCTCCGGTTCTCGTTCTAGTACTTCTTGATAAAGGCGAATGAAGCACTCTCCCTTTTCCCGGGGCGTCATCTCCGGCCTGATATAAGCCTGCATATAAGCATAATACTTGTTTGCAACCCTCCTCACCACCGCAACCAGTAAACCCTGCTTATTTTCGTAATGATAACTGATCTGACTCACTGCCACATTTGCTTCTTGGGCAATCTGCCGCAGCGATGTTTGCACATAACCTTCCCGAGCAATAATATTGTAGGCAGCGTCTAAAATCTTCTCTTCCTGACTGCGTTGTTGCAAAACATCACCTCCTCCGATCGGACGACCGTTCGATCATTTATCTTATATTATACCAGTTTTCTGAAATTATGTCAGTATCTCTTGATTTTCATCCAATAAAGAAGCAAAAAGGATAAAAGCAAGGAAAAACGAAGATACTGCCAAGAGGTGATGTTTGTGCATGATTTTTTCATTGGGATACGGCTTCCCCAGGAGCTGGAAGAAACTTGTGAGCGATACAGACGCATGTTCAAAGCACCACGTACAGTGGCTCATATCACCCTGATAGCCCCTTTCACCTGGGAAAAATCAAAGAAAGACCTTGAAACTGTTCTGAAAATGGCAGTCCGATCTAACGGTCCGTTTCACATTACAGGATCTGACTTAGGTTCTTTTGGAACGAAGGTACTCTTTATCAACGTAGACCTTAATCGCGAGTTAAGCTCCTTGCAGGAAGCACTCGCTAGAAGTCTCCGTACTGAGGGTGTCCTTGTAGATGACCGACCATACCACCCCCATATCACCTTGGCTACCCGCATAACCAGTCAGCAGTTTGCCCGGTACAAAAGTGCTCTTGAAGACTTTAAGCCAAATTACGCTTTCAGATGTGAAGAGATTACGCTTTTTCAAATGACTAAGGAACGAAGATGGCTGGATTGTGCGAAAATTCACTTA
The DNA here is from genome assembly GCA_012799255.1 of Bacillota bacterium. Next base: position 69,006 of record JAAZLQ010000084.1, on the reverse strand, counting down.
GGGGGTAAAATCTTGTAGTCTTGTGTTATAAGTAATAATTTGGTATTATCACACTAAGGAATGGAAAGGAGTGTTTTTGTGCAAACCTCGAAAAAGTTAACTGAAAAAGTTACGTGGATAGGTAAAGTAGATTGGGAACTTCAAACCTTCCATGGTGACGAGTTTTCGACGAAAAAAGGTTCTTCCTATAACTCTTACCTAGTTCGTGATGAGAAGGTTGTACTCATTGATACAGTTTGGTTGCCATTCGATAAAGAGTTTGTAGCAAACCTCAAGGACGAAATAGATCTCAAGGACATCGATTACATAATCATCAACCATGCTGAAATCGATCATAGTGGTGCGTTAAAGGAGTTAATGCGCGAAATCCCGAACACTCCTATTTACTGTACCAAGAACGGTGAAAAGATCATTCGAGGACATTTCCATGAAGATTGGAACTTTGTCACGGTGAAAACCGGTGACACCTTGGATATCGGAGAGTCCCAGTTAGTTTTTGTGGAAGCACCCATGCTTCACTGGCCAGACTCCATGTTCACCTACATGACAGGAGAAAACATCCTCTTCAGTAATGATGCCTTCGGTCAACACTATGCCACAGAATCCTTGTACAATGACAAAGTGGACAATTGTGAACTGTATGCCGAGGCTATCAAATATTATGCCAATATCCTTACACCCTTTAGCGCGTTAGTAACCAGGAAGATCGAAGAGGTTCTAGCTCTTGAACTTCCAGTAAACATGATCTGCACAAGCCATGGTGTGATTTGGAAAGAAAACCCTGCCCAAATCATCCACAAATACTTGGAGTGGGCTGACAACTATCAAGAGAACCAAATCAGTATTGTTTACGATACTATGTGGGATTCGACCCGCCTCATGGCTGAAGCGATCGCTAGGGGAATCCGCGAAGAGGATCCGACAGTCACAGTAAAACTGCTCAACGCAGCTAAGGTTGACAAGAATGATATCGTAACCGAGATTTTCAAGTCCAAAGCCATTTTAGCCGGCTCTTCGACCGTAAATAACAGATACCTTTCTGCCATGGGCGGACTACTTGAAATGGTGAAGGGTATGAAGTTCAAAAACAAGAAGGCAGCAGCCTTTGGTAGTTATGGTTGGAGTGGTGAAGCTGTGAAACTCCTAACTGAAGATCTTGTTGCTGCAGGTTTTGAGATTATACATGAAGGTCGTAGAACCCTTTGGGTGCCAGATTCATCTGAAATGGAATCCTGTAAGGAGTTTGGTAAGGAGTTTGTTCGTAGTCTCTAAACCAAGTACTTTCGAAAAAGCCAAAGGCTTGTTGCCTTTGGCTTTTCTGATTATCTAAACGACTATGCTATCCCTAGCGCTTAGTAGTTCTCTGCATACTCCTCATAGTGGGCACGGGGATGTGCACAAGCTGGACAGATTTCTGGCGCTTCTGTACCGACATGGATGTATCCACAATTGCGGCAGTGCCACTTGACTGGTTGCTCGCGAGTAAATACTGTACCGTTTTCTACCCTAGCTAAAAGTGCTAAATAGCGCTTTTCATGAGCCTCTTCTACCTCAGCGATTTCTTCAAACACATTAGCTATTTCCTCAAAGCCTTCCGCTCTAGCAGTTTCGGCGAATTCCTTATACATAGATGTGTATTCATAGTTCTCACCTTCGGCAGCAGCTTTCAGGTTCTCCGCGGTGGTACCTACGATGCCGATAAATTTGCCCAAGCGGCTTGCATGGGCCTTTTCATCTAGGGCGGTTTCTTCAAAGAATCCTGCAATTTGCTGATAGCCTTCTTTTTTGGCTTGACTAGCGTACCAATCATACTTGTTACGTGCCAGAGACTCGCCAGAAATGGCGGCCCACAAGTTCTTCTCAGTCTGGGTTCCTTTTAGTGTCATTAGTAATTCCTCCTTGAAGTTGATCCTCAGACTGTTTCCTCAAACGAAATGTAGATCCTGCTAGAGAAGGAAAGTTCTAACAACGCTATTGGTTACTCTTAACATTTCGGCAGGAGAACATTGGCTAAAAGAGAATCTTTGAGAGTAATTGCATTCACATTTGGAGGCCGTTAAATGCGATACATAGTAAGAGCAGGGCTCATTTTCTCCCTTGCGTTTCTTGTTTTTTTCATCTTCATAGGCACTGTAGTAGCCGAAGAAGTGGACACCATTATCACCACGGATATTCCCACCCTGCCACGGCAGAAGAAGATTGCGTTGACCTTTGATGATGGTCCTGACCAAAGAAATACGCAAAAGATTTTAGACATTCTGAGGGAAGAAAATGTCTCGGCTACGTTTTTTGTTGTTGGTAACCGAGTGGAGCGTTATCCAGAAATTCTGATCCGGATCTTTGACGACGGACACCTGATCGCCAACCATTCCCGCACCCATGCAGATTTGACCACCTTAACCAACGAGGAAATTCTGGCCCTAGAGCTAGCCCCCACATCCAAGGCGGTTGAAAAACTCACCGGCTATTACCCCATGATCATGCGCCCCCCCTGGGGATCGTTACGCGTTGATTCTGTCAGCTTCCTGCGGGACTTAGGTTGGCAGATCGTACGCTGGTCACTCGACACCTTTGATTGGGATAGTAGTCGCAATCAACCAGAAGAGATAATCAGCCGTATCCAAGCGCAACACCATCCCAATGCTATTGTACTCATGCACTGCAATGGACCAGCAACAATCAAAGTGTTGCCGGATGTGATTAGCACTTTACGAGACCTCGGCTACGATTTTGTCACAGTTGATCAACTTTAACCAGTACTAGAAATAGTTAAAGCTACATTCAAGGAATGGAGGTTTGCAAAAATGACCTTTCAGAAAGAACCCACTCTAATTCTGCACAACGCAAGAATTATTACGCTAGATCCTGATCAACCCACAGCTGAGGCTATGGCAATAGCAGGAGAGCAAATTCTGGCGGTGGGCAGTGATAAAGATATTCTCCCTTTCGCTTCAAGTGACACAGTAATTGAAAATCTAAGCGGTCAGGTGGTAATACCAGGCTTTAATGACAGTCATATGCACCTTTTGAACCTTGGCCAAGGAATGGATGGAGTAAATCTAGTAGAAGTTCGTTCCGTCGAAGAAATGATTTTGGTTGGTCAGGATTTTGCTCGCCAAAACCCAAATAAAGAGTGGATAATAGGACGGGGGTTTAACGACGAGAACTTTAGCCCTAAGACTTTACCAACCAGATCCGATTTAGATCAAATTTCCCAAGACCGACCGGTATTCTTCTACCGGGTCTGCGGCCATGTCGCAGTGGTAAACTCTAAAGCGTTGGAACTAGCTGGGATTAACTCTAACACCCCGGATCCTCCCGGAGGAAGCATCGATCGAACCTCCTCCGCCGAAGCAACAGGTGTTTTACGCGAAAATGCCATCGACCTAGTAACAAGCCTGATCCCTTCACCAACTGTGGATGATCTAAAGAGATTTATCCGTATAGCCAGCAACCAGGCGGCTAGCCTTGGGTTAACTACAGTGCAAAGTAATGACCTCCACGGAACCAGAACACTTAAGAATCGCCTGGAAGCTTATGGCCAACTGGTTGCTTCTGGAGAGCTTCCGATCCGTGTTCAGCTTCAAGCTACCATGCCCACACCGGAAGAGCTCCACACTTACCTAGAAATGCGTAAGAAGTATCCACAATTCGGCTCCAAAGTCTCCTTGGGACCTTTGAAGCTCTATGCAGATGGTTCTTTGGGTGCTAGAACTGCAGCCCTCTCTTATCCTTATGCTGACCAACCAGAAGCATCAGGAATGCCCATTCACACTCAAGAAGAACTGGATGAGCTGGTCATGATTGCGGCGAAAGCAAACTTACCGGTGGCGGTGCACGCCATTGGAGATCGGGCCATGGACATGGTTCTAGATAGCTATGAGAGGGCCAAAAACTCTGTCCCCTGCTGGACCGCTCGCCCCAGGATTATTCATGCCCAAATCACAAGGTACGACCAATTAGAACGGATGGCAAAGTTGGGTATTGTGGCGGATATTCAGCCCATCTTTGTGCCAACGGATCTGCATTTTGTGGAACAAAGAATTGGAAAAGAGAATAGCAGATACGCCTACGCTTGGAAGACGATGATCAATCTTCAGGTCCCAACCGCTGGTGGGTCAGACGCCCCAGTGGAGCCCTGTAATCCTCTGTGGGGTATGCATGCTGCCGTAACCCGCCAAGACAGATCCGGTTATCCTGCTCAAGGCTGGAACCCCCAAGAGTGCCTAACTCCTTGGGAAGCATTAGCTCTCTATACCACGGGTTCTGCTTATGCAGCTCACGAGGAAGCAATAAAAGGGAGCATCAGTCCTGGCAAACTGGCGGACCTCGTAGTATTACCCGCGGATCCAACTAGAGTTGAGCCCACCGAGCTTTTGGAAATGAAGGTAGCTGCTACCTTCGTGGGGGGCCAGAAGGTCTTCGCAAAGAGTTGTTAGAACAGCCTCTTAAAATCAGCAATAAAGGAGTCTACCTCTGCTTCAGGTGTTGCCCATGAAGTGACAAGGCGAATTACTGAAGTCTCTTGATCCACCCGCTCCCAAATGCTGAAACGGTAGAGTTTTTCTAACTCCCGAATCAAGCGATTGGGCAAAATGGGGAAAATCTGATTGGTGGACGATTTGATCAGAAGGGGACATTTTACTTCCAGTAGGAAATTTTGGATTTTTGCTGCCGTCTTATTGGCATGTTCCGCTAACTCAAAAAACAGGTTGTCACGGAAGAGTTCCCGAAACTGCAGGCCAAGAATCCGCCCCTTAGCAAGTAGAGCCCCTTTTTGCTTAATATGAAAGCGAAAATCCTCTTTGAGATGGTCAGTACAGATTACAAGTGCCTCTCCTAGAAGTGCACCATTTTTTGTGCCACCGATGTAGAAGGCATCTAGCATGTTGGCAAGATCGTTCAGATTTAAGTCGTTTTCTGAAGACGTCAGAGCAGAACCTAAACGAGCACCGTCCATAAACAGAATTAGTTTGTTCCTCTTGCAAAAGGAACTGAGTTCCTCAAGCTCGCCCTTCGTGTAAAGGGATCCGATCTCAGTCGCGTTAGATATATAGACAAGTTTTGGTTTTACCATATGCTCATCTACATGGCTGTCTAAGGCCTTTTGTACATCAACTGGCCTTAGCTTTCCTTCATGGCCTACAACGCCAATAATCTTATGGCCAGTGGCTTCGATAGCCCCTGTTTCATGTACTTCGATATGACCAGTTACCGGTGCAATCACCGCTTCATGGGGCCTTAGAAAAGCTGAGATAGCAATAAGATTAGTCTGCGTTCCACCTGAAATGAAATGAATGTCCAGATCAGTTTTGCCAATCCTCGTTTTCAAAAGCTCAGCCGCTTCCAGGCAAAATTCATCTTCCCCATATCCTGCAGTCTGCTTCAAGTTCGTGTCTACCAGCGCCTGTAAGATTCTAGGATGTGCCCCTTCGCTGTAATCGTTTGTAAAGCTATACATGTGACCAGTCCTCCAATTTCCTTCATTCCCAGACATTGATTTCTTGGCAAAACGATTTTACCCTGTTATTCAATGGAAAAATCAGGAGTCCCATTACTTCACCCCGTTTTTTGCAGGATAATTACCTAATGTAGCGAAACATAACATATCTTTTACCTCGAGAAAGATTAGGTGAATCGTATGCTAAGTAATGTCCGACAGTTCCCAGACAACCCTCTAAACTACGCCTTAGCAAAGAGCCTTTCTCAGCTCCAACAAGACTATACGGAACGACGCCCGAGTACAAGCAAAGTCTATATCGTAGATGATTTGCTAATTTATCGTTCCTGGGGTGTATTGAATAAGGCAGAGCTTCAGTTGGTGGAAGAAGACCCTGAAGGGGCGCGTATGGTACAAGAATTGTTAGAACAACAATGGAATAGCCTCACGCCCTTGGTACAAGCCAGAATCCAGGAACACACGGGTAACCGGGCGTTAGGTGTGTCAGTCAGCCTTAATCCTGAGCAAGATGAGTTAATCATTTTGTGTAGGATGGTGTGACTTACATGAAATCCATTGCTGGCAAAACCACCCTTGTCCTTTTCGTGGTTTTACTACTTACCGTGATGGGGACTATCGTTCTCTTCAAGCATACCATGTGGACCATTGTAGCGGAGCAGGCTAGCGCCTCCGTTACCCCTGATCTTTTGGAAATAATGCAAAGTTTGGAGAGCAAAGTCACTGTTGGTTTATTTGCTTTAGTCGTCATTGGAACTGCGACCGCCTTTATCGTGACAACCAGAAACACCGCACCTTTACATCGATTGATTGAGCAGGCCCACCGCTTAACGCAGGGGTCCTTTGAACGGCATTTTGAAGTGGAAGGTCCTCAAGAGGTAAACGATCTCGCGGAAGTATTCGAGCAAATCAGGTTGCGCTTTAGACAAGTAGTGAGCGGGGCTATCACCAAGGCCATGATCTGGGAAGGCCAACTGGAACTGTTCCCCATGTCTCAGCTACTCATGATGTTGCGTTTCACTGCCCAAACAGGAGTGCTCGTGATTATGGATGGAAATAATCTCGGGCGCATTTATATCAAAAATGGACAAGTAAGGGGTGCATCGTTTAAGGATCAACGGGGCTTTACCGCATTTTATGCTCTGTTTTTGCTCCCTAAGGGGTCTTTTAAGTTCAACACAAAAATGAAACCCTTTGAAGATGAACTTTTGGCTGCATCCTGGTATTCTGTGCTACTATATGCTGCCCGGAGAGTGACTTCGCTACAATTGATCGAGCAATACATTCCGGATCAACAGTTTGTAGCCACCAAGATCGATTTGATGGAAGAAGTACGGTTAATTGAAAGTGACCTCACTTTACCTGAATGGGAACTTTATGATGCCATTGATGGTAAATCTTCAGTACGTGAATTGGCTCGCCGTCTACAATGGACTCCGGAGCGTGTACAACGTTATCTCTATCGGTTTGCAGTAGTAGGTTTAATTGAAACTCAGTTGACTCTAGTAGAAGAACCGCCCCCAGACAATGTGGTGTCGTTGTGGGCCCGTGCTGCGTGGAATAAGCGTACAGGAGGGATTTAGGTGCAATTTCGAAGCAAAGGAGAACTGGAGGCTGCTTTGGGCAATGCTGTGCTCAAGTTTGAGAAGGAGTACTTTGGTAGAGGACCCAAAGAAATCGCAACCTACATCGTAAGAGACATGGTCCTCATCAGGCAAAACGGCATACTCACTCCTGCAGAAGAGCAAGTCCGGGATAACCCTGATAGCGTTGACCTTATACAACGCCTAAGAGAGACTCTATTAAAGAACAATCAGGAAACCTTGCGGGTTATTTTTCAAAAGCTAACAGGCGCACAAGTTATCTCCTTATACACTGATCTAAGCGTTGCCCACTCGGAGAAGTTCTTAATCTTTACCTTTGATCAAGACCTGGAGGCCAGGTTTAGGAAACAAGTACATCGATCAAGTTAGGGGTACTTGACAGCCTTAACACGAATATGTTAAACTCTATTTAACAAAAAATGCTATATGGTACTGGTTTAGGACAGTTTCCCCCACCACCTTGTGGGGAGAAAGGGTTGCTAAAAGAGTAGGCGTGGAATTGGCACTGTGGTTTAGACCATGGTCTGTTTCTCTTAGCCTACTTTTTTTGTTACCACAAAAGGGGTGATCACTTAGTTTAGTCGAGCTTGACCAATCTAGAACAATAACAATGGAGGGAAACATTTTGAGAAAGACATCTTTGTTTGTTGCTTTGTTGTTGGTATTTGCCCTTTCAGCAGTTGCTTTTGCAGATCCCTTATTGGTTTACTCCAGTGTAGATGAGGAAAACGCTCGAGACATCCTTACTGCTTTTACTAAGGCCACTGGCATCGAAGTTCGCTTTGTACACCTATCTTCTGGCCCAGCCTTAGCCAGACTTGAGGCTGAACGGGACAATCCGAAGGCTGATATTTGGATGGGTGCTCCAAGTGAAAACCATGTCTTGGCTAAAGAGCGCGGTCTCACCCAACCCTATTTTTCACCAAACGCTGCTGCGCTGGACAAGAAGTTTGTAGATAGCGAAGGTTACTGGACATCTTTCTATATGAACCCCATGGGTGTTGCCATGAACACTGCTTGGGCTTCAAAGGCAGGCGTACAGGCGCCAGAGTCTTGGTACGACCTACTTAAACCTGAGTTTGCTAAGGAAATTCAGATGCCCACTCCTCAATCTTCTGGTACAGGTTATAACCTGGTAGCTAGTTTGATTCTGGCTTGGGGCGAAGAAGAGGCATTTAGCTTCATGCGCGAGCTGAACAAGAATATCCAAACCTATACCCAAAGTGGTACAGCACCTTCTCAAGCAGTAGCAATTGGTGAGGCAGGAATTGGTATTCAGTTCACCCCAGCTTTCCTAAAGTATATGGATGAAGGTTATCCATTAAAATTGATCTTCCCCAAGGAAGGTGTTGGCTATGAGGCCCCTGCAATCTCCATTGTGAAGGGTGCACCTAATCTGAAAGACGCTCAAGCTTTGGTTGACTGGCTCATTTCCTTAGAAGCACAAAACCTCTTTGGTGAGTTGAAGACCTTCTTCTTCCCAATTCATCCTGAAGCAGTAGCCGGTGAAGGTCTCCCATCATTTAAAGAGATTCCTTTGATCGAGTATGATGCTATCTGGGCAGGAGCTAACCGCCAAGAAATCGTTGACAAGTGGATCGACGAAGTACTACGTGGTCAATAATTAAAGGAGGGGCCTTGTGCCCCCCTTTTTGGGAGGAATTGCGGTGGGTGTTATGTTGGCAGAAACGAAGCAAAAGACGCGAAAAGTCTTCCTCGAGTTGAAGCGGTTGAGCAAAGAACCTTGGCTGGTCTTATCCATCCTGGCTATTTTTACCTTGCTTGCTCTGTTTATCATTTTGCCGATAATCAAAGTTTTCCAAATGAGTATCTCTGCTGGAGAATCTGTGTGGGCTATCTATGTTAATGTGTTTAAGAGTTGGTACATGCGCAGAGCGCTGTTCAATAGCCTTATTACCGGTGCGCTTTCCGCCTTATTAGCTGTTTTTGTAGGATTCATTATGGCCTTTGCAATAACACGGGTGAATATCCCATTCAAGAAGTTTTTTAACCTCGTCTCCATTATTCCGATTATTTCACCGCCCTTTGTTAGTGCCCTCAGTATCTTGTTACTGTTTGGCAACAATGGTTTTATCACCTACAACTTGTTGGGAATAAGAAACTTCCCTATTTATGGTTTACGGGGGCTTTTGATCGCTCAGACGATTACATTTTTCCCTGTTGCCTATTTATCCCTAAAAGGAGTCTTGGAGGCAATTAACCCAACCTTAGAAGATGCTGCATTTGATCTGGGTGCAAGTCGTTGGAGAGTTTTCAAGCGGGTTACCTTTCCCCTAGCAATGCCGGGGATAGCCAGTGCCCTCCTGGTCATTTTTATCGAATCATTGGCGGATTTCGGAAACCCTCTGGTCTTGGCCGGAAGTTCATTTCCAACCCTTGCTGTGCAGGCCTATTTGGAAATCACCGGCATGTATAACTTAGCTGGAGGAGCAGCACTAGCGGTAGTTCTCTTGATCCCATCAGTAACCGCCTTCATCCTGCAAAAATACTGGGTCAGCAAGAAAAATTATGTGACTGTATCGGGCAAGCCCACCCGCTCCACAGTGAAGTCTACTAGCAACACAACCCGTTGGGTACTCTTCGGCTTTTGTCTCTTGATCAGCCTGGTTGTTCTAGTCTTCTACGGAATTATCTTTATTGGGGCGTTTTCTCAGGCCTGGGGCTATGACTACAGTTTTACACTCCGCAATTTCCGCTACGTCTGGGATGTGGGCTATCAAACTATAAAGGATACTGTGACAGTCGCCTTAGCCTCCACCCCCATTAGTGGAATTATGGGTATGTTTATTGCCTTCTTAGTTGTCCGTCGCAACTTCTTAGGCAAGGGGATCATGGAATTCACCTCCATGCTTAGCTTTGCCCTACCAGGGACAGTAGTAGGAATTGGCTATATCTTAGCCTTCAACCAACGTCCTCTACTATTAACAGGTACCTTGACCATTCTCGTGGCTAACTTTGTGTTCCGTTATGTTCCGGTGGGAATTCAAAATGGAGTGGCCACATTACAGCAAATTGATCCTGGAATCGAAGAGGCTGCAACGGATTTAGGGGCCAACTCACAAACCGTGTTTCGGCGCATCACTCTTCCGTTGATTTCTCCCGCCTTTTTCTCGGGATTGGTCTTTGCTTTTGTGCGCTCCATGACTGCCATCAGTGCAGCCATCTTCCTGGTTTCGGCGGATTGGAACTTAATGACGGTTCAAATCCTCGCACAAGTGAGTTCAGGACGTTTAGGGGCCGCAGCAGCATTTAGTCTGATTTTAGTTGCCATCATTCTTGTGGCTATCTTTGTGATTAGGCTTGTAGTTGATCGCATACTCGGAGTCAAGTTCGAGACAAGATTTTAGAGGGGGAACATGGTAATGGGAGTAATTTTAAAGAACTTGCGTAAAGAATTCGACAGTCCCGATGAGAATCGCAAAAAAGTTGTGGCAGTTGATGATGTTTCCCTAGAGATTAAGGAAGGAGAGCTAGTTACGCTACTAGGTCCCTCCGGTTGTGGCAAAACAACTGCTCTACGAATGATTTCCGGATTTGAAATTCCCACGCGGGGGCAAATTTTCTTTGGAGATTTAGACGTAACCAATCTCCCACCAGATCAAAGGGATAGTGCTATGGTCTTCCAGAACTATGCCATCTTTCCCCATCTAACGGTGCAGGATAACGTAGGTTTCGGTCTTAGCGTAAGAAAAATCCCAAAATCGGAAATTGCCCAAAGGGTAGATGCAATCTTAGACTTAGTAGGTCTTGCTGGTTTGGGAAAAAGAATGCCCGATCAACTCTCCGGTGGACAACAGCAGCGGGTTGCTTTGGCCAGAGCGATTGTCAACGAGCCACGGGTACTACTTTTTGATGAGCCGCTCTCAAACCTAGATGCAAAATTGCGGGAACAGATGCGCTCTGAAATCCGCCGCATTCAACAACATCTAGGCATCACAGCAATTTATGTTACCCATGATCAAAGTGAAGCCATGGCTATTTCTGATCGGGTAGTTATCATGAATGAGGGTCGCATTGAGCAAGATGGAACGCCTATGCAAATCTACGAGCGCCCTAACTCAGCCTTCGTCGCTGATTTTATTGGCAAGGTTAACTTTGTGGAAGGCCAAGTAGTAAAATCCCATGCTAACCATGTGGATGTGGCACTATGGGGTCAAGTGCTCAAGATCGAGCACGGGAGACATCTTCCACCAGGAAGCAAGGTAAAATTAGTTTTGCGTCCCGAGTCAATTCATCTAGGAGGCGAACAAAGTTACACTAACGGTACAATCAGCAATGTAGTTTATCTTGGTTCTTCGGTTGAGTATAATGTGTTGGTAGAGGAGAAAAACCTACAGGCAGTAGTATCTTCACCTATTGAGCATGGAGTCTATGCTGAGGGTGATATAGTGGGAGTGTACTTTTCACCAAAAGTGGCCCACATTTTGCCTGAATAAGCTCTTTAACGTTTTAAATCCCCTAGCCTGGCTAGGGGATTTAACTTAGGATGTAAAGAAGTGCTGTTCTAACATTGCACAAAGAGCATGGTAAATAGCTAGATGGCGCTGTTGGATATCAGGAGTTGAAGTGTAAGGAACCTTGATCGTTACATCACAGAGAGATTCCATCTGACCAGACTGGCCTCCCATAAACCCTATCGTTTTCATTCCTTTCAATTTAGCAACGCGCAATGCATGCAAAACATTTACGGAGTTTCCCGATGTGCTGAGGGCCACTAAGACATCTCCCTTTTGTCCGTAGCCATAGACCTGTTGGGCGAAGACCAGGTCAGCCGCCACATCGTTGGCGAATGCAGTAATCAGACTTGTCTGGCTGACAAGGGAAATGGCTGGCAATGCCCCTTGTAGATGCTGGGCTAAGTAGGTTCCCGCATCACCAAATTCTGCTTGCAGTTGCTCTTGTTCCTGAACGGGCAAGGGCCGTCGCAACAAAAATCCTTTCATCAGTTCGCCCACAATATGTTCGCTATCCGCTGCACTCCCACCGTTACCGCAAACAAGCGTCTTGTTTCCCTGGGAATAGGAATCCCTCCAGAGTTCGAATGCTCGTAAAATCTCTTGTCTGTTCCCTGCCAACGAAGGATCATCTGCTAGTAGTTTTTTTAGTATTAAATCCACACCTAGATCCATTACAGCCCCTCCTTTGCAAAATGTCCTTGGTAAAGCTCACGCTTGGACTAGCATATAATCCAACTTTCTCATTAACTTACCAAAAACCTGCTGGCAGGCTGCCATGCTTAGTCAATTCTTTGAGGTGTGCTATAGACATTCATCCGGCTTCCCCGGACAAAGCCACAGAGGGTTATTCCCTTCTTCCGAGCCAGTTCTACCGCTTGATCAGTGGGAGCAGAGCGGGAAATGATGATCCTAAGTCCCGTATTCAACGCTTTGGTTACTAACTCTTTGGGAACCCTCCCACTGGTAATTAAGAAGCAGCGCGAAAGGTCCCAGCCCTCTAGTAGCCCTTGCCCAATGGCCTTATCAACGGCATTATGCCTCCCTATATCTTCCATAAAAACCGTTCTTCCATCACAGTGGCAAAGGGCGGCGCTATGTACTCCTCCAGTGGAAGCAAACAAGGAAGATTGACTGTTAAACCTGTTTACTGCGTCGAAGATTTCTTCCGCCTGCAGTATTAGCTCGGAGCTGGTGTTGTTACTGTTTTGGACATCGTCCGTATAGTTCCCCTGTTCGAGCAATATCTCCGCCTGATTGTGATCAATCGATAGAGAGAGTAGATCATCTTTCTTTTTGATTATTCCTTGGGCATAAAGGTAACCATAGACTAATGGTTCTAGGTTGGCTGGACTACAAAGGAGTTCTGTGTACAGTTGGTCATTTACATACAGACTAAACTCGTGCTCCACAATGACGCTGTCCATAACATTGTGACTCGTGCCATTTTCGACTCTCTTTATTTCAAACTCTTTGGTCAGATCCATTGGCAACACCTCTTAAATACTCCTTATAGTCTTCGGGAGTGTTTAGGTTTGTAAATGCTAACCAATCTGGGAGAAAAGAACTTGCTACTTTTTCAGGTATGATCAGTGTCTTTGCTTTGCGTAGAAAGCGATTTACGGAGGTCCTGCCTTGCGCCAACTCCTCTTCCAGCAGAGGAAGACAGGAGCGGGAGTAAAAGCCGTGGAATGGCTCAAGATAACCTTGCCCAGAGGTAACACAGGCATGGTAGTAATCTTCTTTTAATAGCAGGGTCATATAGTTGATATAAGGGATATCGATGAAGGGCATATCGCAGGCGATAACGAAGACCATCTCACTTTGGGCCTGAAGCAAAGCAGAGTGAATACCCCCCAATGGTCCCTTATCTTTGTACACGTCCTGGATAATCCTAACTCTATCCTGATCATAAAGTCCAGGGTCGGAACTGGCCACCATCACGTCTTCAAAAACTGACTCAAGTTGAGTGATGATGTGATCAACAAGGCGCTTGCCACCACTTTCCAGCATTTGCTTGTCGAAACCCATGCGGGTGGACTTGCCACCCGCAAGGATCACTGCACTTTTAAACAAAGTCATAAACTAACCCCTTTGCACTTTGGCCGCACAAACCTTATACTCAGGAATCTTGGCAATTGGGTCAAGAACATTGTTAGTTAAGCGATTGGCAGCACCATCTGCAAAATGGAAGGGCATAAACACCACTCCTTCAGTTACCCTGTCCGTAATCAATGCGTCTACCACCACTTCTCCCCTTCTAGACGAGACCTTAGCGCGCTCACCATTTTTAATCCCTAACTTTGCTGCATCGGTGGGGTTAATCTCCACAAACGAGCGACCCACCACGCGATTGAGATTTTCATTTTTGCCCGTCATCGTTCGAGTATGGTAATGATAAAGGATCCTACCCGTGGTAAGAATCAAAGGATAATCCTCATCTGGCTGTTCCGCAGAGGGAATATAGGGAGAAGGCTTAAAGAGTGCCCGCTCCCCACGGGAGAACTTACCTACATGGAGAATAGGGGTGCCAGGATGTTCCCTGGTGGGACAAGGCCATTGGCGATGTTCCTTCTCCAATCGTTCAAAGCTAAATCCACCATATGAAGGAGTTACTCGCGCGATTTCCTCCAGAATCTCCCTCGGAGATGTAAACTCGTTCTGATAACCAAGGCGTTCCATTATGTCCACTAAAATTTCCCAGTCTGCGCGACTCTCACCAGGACCGTTTACTGCACGCCTCACCCGTTGCACCCTGCGTTCAGTATTGGTGAAGGTACCCTCCTTTTCAGCAAAACAAGTGGCGGGGAGTACCACGTCAGCAAACTCCGCGGTCTCGGTGAGAAAGATGTCCTGGACAATGAGCAGATCCAGTTTCTTAAAAAGCTGTTCTGTATGGTTTAAGTTGGGATCACTCAACATGGGGTTTTCGCCCATAATGTACAGGCACCGTACTTCACCCCGTTCAATCGCATTAATCGCTTCTGTAACAGTTAGACCAGGTTTCGCGGGAAGCGCGACACCCCACTCTTTTTCAAACTTGCCTCTAACCTCTGGGTTGGCGACCTTCTGATAGCCAGTATAATCCCCCGGGAGACAACCCATATCACACGCACCTTGAACATTGTTTTGCCCCCGGAGTGGATTCACTCCGCATCCGTATTTACCCAGTTTACCGCAAAGCAGGGCTAAGTTTGCTATGGCCATCACTCCTGCAGTTCCAGACGAATGCTGGGTAACGCCCATTGCGTAAAAAATAGGAGCTTTTTCAGCCGACGCGTATAATCTTGCTGCTGCTTTTAGATCTTCTGGATCTATTCCGCAGATCTTGGCAGCCTTTTCTGGGGTGTATGCGCTAATTACTTCCCATAACTCTTCAAAACCCTCAGTACGGTTTTCCACGTATTCCCGATCTAAAAGACCCTCGTTAACTATTACGTTCATCATCCCATTAAAAAGGGCAATATTGGTGCCTGGTTTAATTGGTAGAAAGATTTCCGCATCCTGAACTAAGGGGATTTCCCGCGGTTCTGCCACAATCAACTTGGCACCCTTACCAACCGCTTGGCGAATTTGGGCCCCTATCACAGGATGTGCCTCGGTGGTGTTTGAACCAACCACGAAAATTACATCCGCATCCACTACTTCAGCGATGGAGTTGGTCATAGCTCCACTGCCCAACGTTGTGGCTAGACCAGCCACTGTAGAAGAGTGTCAAAGCCGGGCACAATGATCCACATTATTGGTTCCTATAGCAGCACGCATCATTTTCATGAACAGGTAATTATCTTCATTGGTGGCCCGAGCAGAAGCAAAACCAGCGATAGCATCTGGGCCACTCTCCTCTTTAATCTTCTTGATTCCAGTTGTGACATAGTCAAGGGCTTCATCCCAGCTTACCGGCTGTAGGGTGCCCTCTTTTCTAATCAACGGTGTTTTCAATCTATCGGGATGACTTATGAACTGATAGGCGAACTTACCCTTCACACAGAGCAATCCATGATTCGCGCGACCATCTGCGGGCTCCACCCCAACTACTTCACCATTTTTCACTAGCAGATCCATCTGACATCCCACACCACAGTAGGGACAAGTAGTACGGGTTTTTGTTACTTCCCAGGCTCGATATGTTTTGCTCTGTTTGGTGGTTAAAGCCCCAGTGGGACACACCGAGACACAGTTTCCACAAGATACGCAGTTACTATCTTTAAATAACTTGTCAAAAGGCAAACCCACCCAAGTATCAGATCCCCGATTCTTCAAGCTCAAAGTGTGATTGCTCTGCAGTTCGTGACAGGTACGCACGCACCTACGGCAGAGAATACACTTCGAAGGGTCATAATTAAAGAATTCGCTGGACTCATCCTTAGGGCGAACCTCCTTAAACCTCTCAAAGCGCGTTTCCTCGACCCCATATTCCATAGCATATTGGTACAACTTGCAGCGACCAGTAGCCGGACAGGAGAAGCAATCTGCCTCATGATTAGCCAAGAGAAGTTCGATGATCATACGCCTAAATGACACAATGCGCTCGTTTTTTGTAGTCACTTCCATGCCATCCCAACAAGCGGTGGCACAAGAGATTTGCAAATTTTTGACTCCCGCAACCTCAACAACACACATGCGGCAAGACCCTTCTGGGTTGAGATGCTTTAGGTAACAAAATGTGGGAATTTCCACACCTAAAGCTTCACATGCCTGTAAAACTGTAGTTCCCGGGCTAACCTCTATGGGCTTTCCATCAATAGTTACCTTATACATCAACTTGCCCCCCTTGCATAAAGAGTTTCCGCTCCAAACAAATGTGGGAAAAAGCGAACTGTGGAGAGAATGGGGTTGGGAGCCATTTGACCGAGTCCGCACAACGCACCTCCGGTCATCACTTTTCCTAAATCCAACATCAGTTTTAAGTCTTTCTCCGAAGCAGTCCCATGCTTAAAGCGCTGAACAAGTGCTAATAATTGTGGGTTACCTTCACGACAAGGAGTACACTTTCCGCAAGACTCCTTCACAAAAAACTCGGTGAGATTTTCTAAAATATCCAGCAAGCAGCAGTTTTCATCCATGAACATGAGATCACCTGCGCCAAAAGTGGCTCCCACCTGTTCACAGGCATCCACATCCATTGGCGTATCCAAGAGTGATGCAGGTATAATATTGCCAGAAGCTCCCCCAGTCTGGATCGCATAGAGTTTTCGTCCGTTAGGGCAACCACCGCCCACATCCTCAAATAGCTCGCGAATTGTTATGCCCACTGGGAACTCATAAACTCCAGGATTGACCACGTTGCCAGAAAGGGTAAAGAGTTTGGTACCGGGAAAATTCTCTGTCCCCATTTTCCTGAACCACGCTGGACCGTTGACCATGATCCCCGGGAGGTTAGCGAGGGTTTCCACGTTGTTTACCAGGGTAGGTTTTCCCCATAACCCAGAAACGCCTGGAAACGGTGGTTTGACGCGAGGTTCGCCGCGTTTCCCTTCCAGCGAATCTAAGAGGGCTGTTTCCTCGCCACAAACATAAGCTCCTGCACCAACGAAGATTTGAATGTCGAAGTTAAAGCCACTACCCAAAATGTTTTCCCCAATAAACCCAGCTTCTCTCGCTTTCCCTAGTGCCTGTTCTAGGACCTTTTTCACATAAGGATATTCTGCCCTCAGATAGATATAGCCCTGATCCGCCCCTACAGCCACACCTGCAATAGCCATCCCTTCTAGCAATCGGTGAGGTATTTCTTCCAAGATCACCCGATCCTTATTGGTGCCAGGTTCACCTTCATCTGCGTTACAAACAACATACTTCTTATCCGCAGGGGTTTGCTTTGTAAAACCCAGTTTCAACCCGGTAGGAAAACCAGCCCCTCCCCTACCTCTTAGGCCAGATGCCTTGATAATATCCACAATCTGATCAGGATCTTTTAATGCCTTTCTCAGCCCTTCATATCCACCCACATCTACATATTGCCTAGCACTAACAGGAGAAATCTCTCCCGCCTTGTGCAAGACAACTCTTGTTTCTTCCATCTCTTCACTCCTTTGAGACCACGCCTTTGTTATCACCAAGACTAAAGAGACTTTTAGCCAACACGAAGATCAAAACAGATATAGCAGCAGAAGTTCCTAACCTGCCCCCTACGCCCACTAACACGTTTTGCCCAAAAAAGACTACCAGAGCACAGATCCCGCTGACAATAAGCATTTCGAGATAGTTGCATACCCGTTTGCTGTTACACATTGTCGCATAAGAAACCGCTGTACAAACGAGGGCAAAAAGAGCTCCCTCGGTGAAAAGCCGGGGCAAAACCAATCCTGCAACCAAAGCTAACAGGGCGGATACCTCTACTACACTGAGCTTAGTGTTTTGTCTTAACCAAAAACCGGCAGTTCCACAAAGTAATGCAAAGATAATGCTAAGTAGCAAGGTACTCATCCCAAACCTCCAATCAAAGAGAGAACAACCACGACAGAAGAGGCAGCAATGGTTCCCAAACGTCCTCCCACACCCACCCAGCATTCATCGGTCAACTCAAAGAACAAACCACCCAAGAGTCCTGCTGCAATTAAAGGAGGGAAAGTGGGAAAACGCAAGGCTGAACTCATGCCCACAAACGCCCCAAGATACATCACCAACTGCTCACGATCCTTGACTAGTCGGGAACCGACCAACCCAACCAATGCTGAAGCAACTACTGTGCCCAAACCCAGGCGAGTGCTCAAAACAAAGGTTGCCAGGGCACCTGCCAGACTGATCAAGGCTGATCGCATCAATTGTGTACTCCACTTAAAACCAGGTCGTCGTAGGGCAGCTACTGCACCAACTAGTAAGGTTGCTAAAACTAGCACCCGTCCAAATGGAGTTGGGAGCACATTAAGGACATCCAACAGTGCTGCCAGTAAAGGCAGAAAGATTAACACTTGGTGCATGAATCTAATTACCTCCATCCAATTCTTTATACGACGCTCTGAGTTGGTCAACTAACTCGGACACTTTCTCAGGAGTCAAATGACCATAAACAGTATCGTCAATGAGTGCCGCAGGAGAAACATCACAGGCACCTATGCATTCGCATGTTTCTAGTGTAAATAGTCCATCTGGCGTGGTTTCCCCAGCTTTGATGCCCAGAGCCTTTTCAAACGCTTCTAACGTCTTCTTGGTACCTTTCACATGGCAGGGAGCCGTTTTGCACAATCTGATAAGTACTTTTCCCCTTCTTTCTTTGGAGAAGAAAGAATAGAAGGTCTGTACGCTGTAGATCTTTGCCAACGGAACCCCCATGGCCTCAGATACGGTTTTTGCCACTTCCTTAGGAATGCCATTCCCTGCAATGCTTTGCACTTCATGGAGAACAGGAATAAGCATATCAGCCCTCCCTTTCCATCTCCCTGCCACTTCTGCCACCTGCTTCAAAATTTCGTTATTGATTTCTGACCGAGGATTTCCCTGTGTATTTCTGGTCACTAAAGAACACCTCCTTCTGCTCTATTATCAACCGTTCGTTCCAAAGTCTGGTCAAAAAGCGAAATGGCCCGCTCGATGTCTACAAGAACATTTTTTCTGCGCAAATTCATAGCCCGAAGTTCTAGTGAGTACGCGTTTCTGATCGCTGCTGGTTTTGCACCTGACACTAAGAAAGACTGCAACAAAAGCCCTGCACACCTTGCTTTGGCCGGTGTAAAGGCTGGTGTGTACGTGACGGCGAAGGCCAAAACCTTACCGAAACACAACTCCAATTCGCCCCGTAGAGGGGAATCTTCAAAATCCAATCCTACGCAGGTGGTGCCCGTCCAGATAAAGTTGCGTAAATTCACATCTGCCTTCACAAAACCAGTAAGACGTTGGAAATGAGTAAGCCATCTAGTTAAGGCATGGGCTTTTTCAAAAGTCATTAAATCAACATGTTCTAGGTAGGTTTCGCCTGGAACATACTCCATTTTGAGCACATTTTGGTTTGTACTAATTAGTCTTGGAACTGCTAACCCAGCATAAGCCAGAGATTTAAGGGCATCTGCCTCCCTAACTAAGGCATTTGTTGAGCAATAGCGCTTGACAACCTCTCCGTTTTCCAACGTAACCTGGTTTTTGCGCGAGACAAACTTCATGACTTAAACCTAACTTCGATTGTACTATGCCTCTTAAACCCTCTGAGCTCTTGAGCTACACCTAAGACCGCGTTCTTGAGAATTTTCTGCACAAAAGGCACCATAAAAATTGGCTCCCCGTTAATTAAAAGTTCCGTCTCTTGAGACCAGAGGATGCAATCCTCCCGTTTAGCTTTTTGCCAGGCAATACGCCCTGCTAACTCACGGCAGCTATAGCCGCAGCCTTGGCAACACTCTGGATCAAAGGATGGTAAGGGAGCAAAAGCGCGGTCTTCCACCAAGTCAACTAGACTTTTCGGATCTTCTAGAGCATTAAAAACAGGTAAGCCAAAAACCTCTTGGACATTAGTGTTAGCTAGAACTCCTGAAACAGCTATCGCTCGTTCGTCTAATTGACGTTCTACTTCTTGCGTTGTGTGGGCTGTAATAATTAGCGGAACATTACAGTCGGCGACCCCTTCGAGAACTACATAATCGTGATCGTAGTGTTTGAGGATTTGTTCCATAGGGAGCTTAGCTTGATAGAGAATATCGGTTTCGTAAATTCCCCTAGCGGTAACCAACTCTGAACCTGCTGTTCTATGACGCCTAGTATTGGCAGTTGGATCAGGGTCAATGGCAAAACCTTCATAGTGAATTTCCTTTACTGAACCCACACTATAGCCCCGTTCACGCAATCCAGCAATAATGGTCTCGCAAACCGTCGTCTTCCCAGATTTTGTGATCCCTTTAACTGCGATTACCCTCACAAGAGGCACCTCCTATGCCAAGTAATAAACTCCGAATGCTACGCCACCCATCCCTATAAGCAAGATTGTAACTAGCCAATCCAGTCTAGACATGTTCACCTGCACATTACTGGTTCGTTTAGGCAGGGCACCAAACCCCCGGGCCTCCATAGCTATAGCCAAATCCTGGGCTTTAACCACCGCATCGGCCACTACAGGTAGCACGAGAGCACAATAAAGCCTTAACTTGTGCCCGAAGGGAACTTTCCTCAAGTTAACCCCCCTAATTTGGATCGCGGTTATGGCATCTACAAAGGCAGTTCTAAAGGAAGGGACAAACTTTAGCGCCATTAGTAACATGTATGAAAACAGATACGGTACACCCATCTGAGTTAACGCAGCAATTACCTTGTGGCTGTTTTCCGTGGCCATAACTGACGCAGAACACAAAATGACGAAAAGTCTAATCACCATATTCAGGCCCAGGACTAATCCATCTGAAGTAACAAGGACTCTCTTTTCTACCATCAGTACAGGTATCCCGGTCCTGGTAAACAAGGTTTGCATAACAACTAAGATAGCTAACAAGGGAAGAAATCGCCTCAGCCGCATAGCGATGCTTTGGGGTTCTACACCAAATATGAGTGCTCCCCCACAGGAGAACAGGGCCACACCCAGCATCCAAAGTGGCTGGGAAAATAGCAAGGCACCACTGGTACATAAGATCATCCAGAAAAGTTTGACTCGCGGATCCAACTCTGTCATACCAAAACTACCCCTTTCCGAAGTCTCACTTGGCGGGCATTATGGCGGGAAAAGAGTTCCGGTTCATGGCTAACGATAGCTAGCCCTTTCCCCTGAAGTAAGAGATCATCCAGAAGAACATTGAGTTTATTCATATTTTCACGGTCCAAACCAGCAGTGGGTTCATCTAATACAAAAAACTCAGCTCCCCCCATTAGCATGGTGCACAACGCCAATCTCTGTTTCTCTCCCCTACTGAGTTGGTAGATGCTGTGTTGTTTGAGAGCAGAAAGATTAAACCATTCCAATAGTTCATCAGCTCTTTTACAGGTCAATTCTGAGTTTTGACCGAGCAGCTCAGGGACCCAAATCATTTCCTGCCAGACGGTGGTGGCAAATAATTGCCTTGCTGGATTTTGAAAAAGGTAACCAACTCGACTACCAATTTCGCCAAGCGACAGCTTTGCGGTATCAACTCCATAAATCTGCACCATTCCTCTGGTAGGCTTTAGCACCCCACACATTAATTTGGAAAGGGTTGTTTTGCCACTGCCATTGGGTCCTGTGATCAGCGTCAACTCTCCTCGTGATAGTGTTAAGTTAGAGCAAGAGAGTACAAAGCTGCTCTTCGGATATGCAAAAACGAGGTTAGAGAGTGCAATGGCGGTCATAACGCACCTCCCGTATTCGCCCATTTCCCAATTTGTAGATTCTGTCTGCAAGTTCCAAGCCCGCTGGATTATGGTCAACGATTAAGATGGCATACCCGCTTGTTCTTAGGCCGACAAGCACTTCTTTTACTTGGCGGATCGAGTTACGATCCAACGGTGAGAATACCTCATCGAGGATTAACACTCGAGGCTTTAGCGTCAAGGTTGCAGCTAGAGCCACAAGTTGTTTTTGACCTTGAGAAAGAGTCCTGATTTCTGCTGTTCGCAAGGATGTGATCCCCACTGCCTCTAACACCTGCTCAATGCGCTTCGTGATCTCACCCCTTGTAAAACACAGGTTTTCGGGCCCAAAAGCAAGCTCATCCTCTACAGTCGAGCAAAATAGTTGCCTATCCGGGTCTTGAAAAACTATGCCTACCTGGCTAACGACCTGAGCTAAAGTGAGGTTGCTGATTTTTTCCCCGTATAACAACACCTCTCCTTGCAGATTGCCCTGAATAGAGCGGTGAATGATCCCTGCAAGGATCTGGCAAAGCGTTGATTTACCGCAACCGGAGGATCCAGTGAGAACCACACACTCTCCTTCCCCCACCTGAATATCTACCTCAGAAAAAAGAAGGGGACTTTTGGGATAATTAAAGGTAACCTTATGTCCTTGTAGGGCGATCATCTAACCTCAATCTCCTCTACAAACTTACACCAACGCTGAGAAAACTGTACGTTCTTAATTACCATTAGATAGGGCCCAAGACCCCCTTCTTTCTTGGGTTTTAAGGCTTCTCCGTTCATGTGTATACAAATGTAGACATTGTCTTCCGTTAGGACTTCACTCCCCGTAAGTGCTGAGGCATAACCATCCAAAGCCTTCACTAGGACGACTGAATCCGGGGAAATATGGATGTTGTAACGTTCACACAACTTGCTAAGCTCAACGCCAGTAAAAGTAACAGGCGTAGGGTCGGTGGTACTAGTGTTCATTACAGCGGTAAACTCAACTGGATTCAGTGCTAAAACATCATTCATCGTCACGCGATAACTATCGCTATCATGAACGAAAACAAACTCGGCCTTTATCTCAAGATCTTTTTTGAGATCGACATTTCCTGCATTAAGGTGAGCAAAGACAACCACAAGAACTAGCAAAACTGCTACCGAACTGATAATTACTAAGTTTTCATTTTCCAGTCTCTTCAAGGTTGCTCCCACCTTATCCAGGGAACTGTCATATCCAGAGCACGAAATTCTCCGTGATCCCCCAACTTATCTTCTGATGTGGCATGTTGCCCATGGTCCGCGATCACTAATACCGTTCCCGAAAATCCTACACAAAGTGATTCTACATAACCATCCAGTTCCATCAGCTTGGCTGACGCCTCTGGCGAAAGGGGACCGTGGCTGTGAGCGATATCATCATAGCCATGGAAGTGCACAAAGAGAAGATCCACTCCCGTTGCTAGTTGCTTTTGAGCAGTGGCAAAAACCTCCTCATCCGTTGTTCCATCACTATCTAAATCAGGATTAAGCAGCTGTGGTACACTTGTGTTTATCACTTTTGTAGAACCTTCCACCATAACTGAGCTTTTTCCCATTTTTGTTGCATGAGCGAAAACGTCATCAACTTTTAGATCACGCATACCCCGGTTTGTTATCCCGTTTTCTTTAGGTAGCATGCCTGTTAGGATCGAACCAAGAGCAACAGGAGTTATGGAGGGCATCACCGTCCGAGCCTGTTTCACACTTTGGGCAGATAAGAATGGAGGAGCCAAAGCCTTAAGATCATAATAACTTAAACCATCAAGCAAAATAATTAGGACTGAACCATGCTCTAAAGCTACTAGGGCTTCTGGGACCATTTGGGTAATACAGAGTTCAGGAGGGTTAACCCAGATGCCGATGATATTTTTCTTTCTACTCCGCCCATCTGGACCAAGATAATCTGCAGAATTACCGCGCCATTCCAAAAAACCATTCAAAGAAATGACTCCCTGACTCCCATCAGCATAATAGGCGAGTGCAACACGTAACTCACCTGACTGTCTGTCCTGCAAATAGTTGGCTATCGGAATCAAGGTCCGCCTACTGTAGGCAGTAGTGTTATATGATCCTTTTTTGGCCTCTCCCTCTAGAACTAGTCGGCTGATTCCATCAGCCATAAAGAGATCACCATAAGTAAGTGTTATTTCGTTGTTTTCATCGATGATGCGTACACAAGGTGCTTTCGATTTTGGTTCAGAAGCAGCAACCACAAGATAATCCATGAACTTTATTTTAGCTTGCCTGGGATGTTTTTCAGAGATAAACTGCCACCCATACTCGCTACTCAAGCGAAGCCAGCCATCATCTAAGATTTGATCTAAGGGAACTCTAGCCACCGCCCCATCACTGGAAGAGAAGAAAATGGTCACATCGTTCCCGGTGATCCCAACCTCATTTAAGATAGCCCGTAAAGGGATAGCCTCTTGAACTTGATCATCATAGTGGATTCTATCAACTAACCAACCTTGATAATCCTGGAGTACCTGTTCCCGCTCCACATCGCCGGTGACCCGTAAGGTGCGACTCTCCGAACTACAAGTAGCGCAAAACACAATGCAAAGCGCGACAATAAGCGTGGAGACTCTCGCCCTTAAGCCTTTCACCTATACCGCCTCCTTACCCTTAACTAGTCCAAGCTCTTCAATGTTACGGGCTACCAGGTTGGCCACAAGTCCCCCTAACCCACCAGAAAGGGCTGCTACACAGAGTGAAAGCATCAAAGGAACGAAGGGCAACTTGAAGATGGCAATATTAACTGCAAAGCTCCCGGCCAAGTTTGCCACCATTCCAGCCAAGAAACAGCAGAGAGCACAACAACCATGGTGGCGGATTAGGAGCAAGCATAACTCTACAGCTACCCCCGCCAGGGTATAGGTAAATAGACTGGCTGCGCCGTGGGAACCGAGGGTTCCAGTAATTGTTACCAAAACCGCCTGGATCAAGGAGATCATAAAAGCCGCTCCCCGTTTGCCAACAATCGCGTTTCCGAGCACCAAGAACATCATGTAAAATCCTCCAGCCAAAACTCCACCAGGGATGAACAAGGCTCCGGTGACAATTTGCGCAAGAGGCACAATAATAGCCTTTATGGCTATACCTATGGCAGCCAACATGGCCATGATCATGTAATCAGATAGCAAAAAACGGTGCGTGCTCATTTGACCACTACTTTTACTACGAATTTGGTCCAAAAATTTGCCGTAAATTCTCCATCTGCACAAAACCAAACTTGACCATTGTGCGCTTCTTGAGTAATGGGTTTACCATCTTGATAGAGCGCGAATAAGGAATCTGGTGCTTGAAGTACTTCTAGGGGATATACCTGCTCAAAACCATCGGAAGCCACAAGTAGTACACTTTGGGTGTTTGAAACCCCAATAGCCTTTGCGAGTTCTGTCCAATGGACACCTGTGTAGATCCCTGTGGTGGTTTTCCCCTTCGAATTCGTCCGAGTTAACTGAACTGTCATTTGTGGCAAATCAAGAAATTCACCTAGTGTCAGTTCTGTACTGGCTGCTCCGTCAAAGGTAAGTATGGTTCGGTTATGGATATCCACCGACGAGCCCTCCACCCGGTTGGATGGAAACAATAGCATAGCAACAGTTAACATAATTAATGTTATTTTTTTCACGATTGTCCCCCTACTCCACCCTTAGGTTTTCTGCTGTTATTGAACAGCCTCAATAGCTATAAGATATTTCACTTTACCCCCACCAGTAACGTCGGTAAAGTTATAGCCATCAAACCTGACCCGCAGATAACCACCTTTCTCATCTGGATAAATCAGACCATAGGGTATAGCATCGGACGGGATTTCAACCGTAAAACCGTCACTTGCGACAAACCGATAACTTGTGGCCTTATCCATCCCCACGTTCCGAAATAGGTCAGGAAGTGATATCTCCAGCCCGAAGTACACCGCGTCTTCCTGGGCGATCACTAGATCAAGCTGCTTGACGCGCATACCTAGACTGATCTCCTCAGAAAAGTAAAGTGGTAAATCACCCTCCCGTCCAGGCTCCGGCTCTAGAGTCACATAGTTCTCCAGAAAAATTTCGGCAGTCTCCGTCTTTTCAAAACCATCCAAGGCAAGGAGAGTCACTGGTTGTTCGGGGATATTTCGGGCAAATTTCTGAAAGTAAGAGTGTAAGGAATAAGCCTTTACTTGGTGTCCTCGGTTGTTTAACGTAACTGGCTCTAACTCTTTGATCGCCTCACGGAAAAAACTAACCTTCTTTACACCAGATGCATCGAGAGCTGTTAATGTGTCATCCAAAATCAACTCTACTCTGATCAGGTTCTTCACCCAATACATGGAACGTTGATTCGGTATACAACTCCTAGGATAGCCTAGGCTCTGACCATCCCTTGCTAACATAATATAGACGGGGTTATCGGCAAGTATTTCGGCAGGAGCAGCCATTACATAGTCATCGGCCGCGACAAAGTTCATTGAGGAGATGGTAGCGGTATCAACACCATGGTCAGCTAGAAGATCGTATAATGAAAAACCTGTAACTGTCACTTCAAAGACTTCTCCCGAAGAGCTGATATGTTTACATTGAAAAGTCTCAAGGGGTACCCCCAGCATTTCTTCGGCATTCAGAGTAATTGTGATCCGCGGACCTGTGATTTCCAAGCGTGCGTCTGGTGACAATGAGATGATACCTTCCATGGCAAAACAAGCAGATGTAACAACGCCAAATACCAGCAGAAGAACAAGCAAAACAAACATCGCTTTCCAATACCTTTTTTGCATATTCATCCTCCTCGTTGAAGGGTTTTGAAAAAAGGAGAAAATGATTCAAAGGCATCTTTTTTTTGATAATTTATGGCGAACCTACTCCTAGCGTTGTTGTTGCATCACTTTTAAGCATGGCGATCTGCGAAACATTGCAAAAGACATTTTCTACCATTTTTCTAATTATACATTATGAAGAAATAAAGTTCAATGCTAACTTTTTATCAATCTTTACTTTCTGTTAGATTTCTATAAACACTACCGCTAGACTAGATGAAAGACGGAGGCAGTTGCCTCCGTCTTTATTTACGCAAATATAAATCCTTTGAGCGCAGTCCATTTGCCTTAATAGACTTGCGCATTGACATTTCACCGGCAAGTTTATAGGCAAGCTTGGGGAAATTGGGTACTATATACACACTTTCCCCCGTAGTACGTCTAGTAATGTTGTCCGCAAGCTGTTGGAATGCCTTCCCTAGATTCTTAAGTGGTCCGTATCCCAGACGAACATTCGTTAAGCTGGGGAGCATGGCGCCCCCTCCAACCCCCACACCCTGACCCCAAGTTTGCCCGGCTTTGACGCACCAGTTCTCCATCATCTCAATTGCCCACTGGGCTTGATGTCCTTCATAAAACCCACAGTTTACCACTGCATAAACCATCTGCTTGTTACCCAAAACGGCCAATGGTGTCTCCAACTGTTGCAAACACCTTAGCAACTGGGATGGAATTCCGTCCACATACAAGGGCAAAGCAAAGAGCAAAATATCGTTTTGCTTTATCTGGTCTATTTCCTCACTAGTTAATACAGGTTTCCCTAGGTGGTAGAAATGGACATCATCACCACTAGCAAGCAAAGGTTGAATAGTCTCCAGAATCAACTGGGAAGCACTATCCTTCCGCTTCGGACTACCGTTAATCAATGCTATTTTCATATCCGCTGACCCCCCATTTCGGTAACGGATTGCTTAAAGACTATTTCTGCCACATCACTGTCAAGATTAACACAGTTTGCTTTGACGAGGTTCTGTGCCGTTTGCTGCTCACGCTTAGTGATGTTCTCACCGTAAAACCACACACGCAGAGTGATGCGGTTTTTGTATCTGCGTCTATGATGCATTTCTCCATTCCTATTTTCAAAGTATGGATGGACGTAAGAAATACTTCTATCCAGCACATTTTTTACGAAAGGGCTGAACCCACCATAGAAACACTCGCTGATAATTAATACCTCTTTGCACTTAGACAAATGTTCACCCATATCCCCATACTTATCCCTAATAATACAAGCTGCCGGTGTTTTTACCCAACAGCCAAAGCAGCCCAGACAATGGCGAATGGTACTATCATCTGCAATCACCATCGTCCGCTCCAAGGGCTCAGGAAATAGCTTCTCAAAATCTTGTTTGCTTAAGTCATGGATAATTAGCCGCATGCACTTCACACCCCTCACGTTAAGGATAACTGGGGAAACTTAAAATCCCCCAGCTCGCAGGAACCCCCTGACAAAGAGGGGTATACTATCCCGCTCTTCGAAAACAAAAGAAACATCGGACCAAGGAGGTATAAAACCAAACTCTATTCGTTCTACACCCGAAAACGGCAAATGATTGGCTAACTCCAAGAAAGAAATGTCCTCCAGAGAAAATACGCCAATCAAACCCAATGTTGACCCTGCTTGTCTGGCAACGACCATGGTACGCAGTTCTGGGATCTCATAAAGACAGTTTTTTAGATCACCTAGATGAAGGTGAAACATGTTGACATGGCGTTGGCCTTTTAGCAGTATTTGCGCTTTGTAAACACAAACATTGGAGAGAATTAGACCATTTTCCATAAAAGAATAACTCTCATAATTCTCATCCCACAAACCAAGGTCAAACCAAAACTGAAAGTCAAAAAACACCTCTCGAAGCAAATTATTGAGCATCTGTTCATACTCTTTGTTGTTGCCATTGCAAAAGGCGATCTTCACTACAACAATCTCCACCCTCTAGTGCCCAAAGTTGCGTTCTAAGAAACCCAACACACGCTGGGCGTACTCCAGATCATTTTCGGGATTGAAAAAGTCTGTGGTCATCATATGATGGTCACCTGGCCGGGTCCATGTTTCTACATGACTTGGCGCCTGGGCCACTATCCTTTCAAAGTTCTTAAATCCAACCTGCGAATCGCCTTCCGAATGCATGATGAGAGCTGGCCGTGAACCGAGTGCTTTAATCTGTTCTTTGGGATAGATGTCGACAGTATCTAGACCAAACTTATATATAGTGTAGAGCTTCACAAATGGTTTTTGCAAAGTGGTCAACCAAGCAGGTGCCCCCAGAGGTTCCATGTTTTCGACAAACATGTCCTCCCAGGAAGAATAGGCCGACATACTGATCACACCATCGAGTTCTGGAATCTGCCCAATGGAGTTGATAGCCACCGCCCCACCCATTGATAAACCATAGACCACAATCGGGACTTGGGTATAAACGGTCTTTGACTTAATGTAATCCACAACTGCTTGTGTATCTCGAGTTTCCAGATGTCCGAGGGCAATCACTTCCCCATCGCTCTTGCCGTGGGACCTAAGATCATAGAGAATTGAAGCGTACCCATTCTCGGCAAGCATGCGCGCATGTCCAAAAAAGGCTGTAACGGATGGGTTATGGATTCCCGAAATGAAAATTACTACAGCCTTGGGGTTAGCAACTTCAACCTCAAAGGCTGAGATCTGATATCCATCGGCTGTACGTAAAGTTAACTCAGTTGCTGTTAACCCAAAATCAGATGCATCATAGACTTTGGCAAAGTCCACATGCATATTGATCATGTCGCCCATCACGAGCGGTGGTATGGCTACTAAGGCCGCGAGGCCCACTAGCACTAAACCAACGATTAGACCAAAAAGCATCTTTTTGAATCTCCCCTGCCGCAAATAAACCTTGGTTACCATCTTCATCTGAGCACCCCACATTAGTGTATCTAGTCACAAGTAGATAATATTCCCTGGCCATTGTGATTTTCCTTCTATTTCCAATCATAGTCAGACTGTCCACAGCCAGCTTTTTAGAGGGAACCGAAACAATTGTGCAGAATAAGGAGCAGAAGACTGAAGTTGGAGGAGATTAAAATCGCTCTAAGTAAGAACCAACGAATCTCCTTATTCGTTGTACTAATATTGACTTTCATAGTACCAACTGTGGCGGCAGCCAATCCTTACCTGATTTTTCACCTTGATGCAGTGAGCGCTCATGACTTTTACCGTGAGCTTGAGGAAGGCAATCTTCCAAACATAGAGGCGCTATTTGAAGGTGGGATACAGATTAAACACGGATTATCTCTTTATCCAGGTGGTACAGAGATGATCTACCCACGTCTAAAATCAGGGACGGGGAACCACGAAGGTGGCAGCATCTCCTGGGGCTATCTCGACCGAGAGGCGGATCAACTTGTCTCGGAACCACAAGTTTTCCTAGATTTAGTTCGACAGTTCCCTAGGCGTTCCCAAAGCTTTTTCCTCTATGGGATTCCTGTTTTCCACCATCTAGCAGAACTTTCCCTGCTTAATGTAAAAGACATTTTGGATACTTATGGATTTGCAGAGGTTCTGTGGTTTCATACCGATGTTGTAGGACATTTATTAGGTCCTAAAGCGCACTTACAGTCGGTTTATAGCTTCGATCGGGCTATTGGGAACTTCTTACCTGTTGATCAACTTGATCAGGTCAATATCATTTTGTATGCAGATCATGGGATGTCTTTTGGGGATATAGAATTAATCGATCTCAAAGCTATCTTTAAGAAGACGTTGGGCGAGTATAGATTCTATTCTTATCCCAACGTCTACCTGAACGAAGAAGTTAATAAGGCTGAAAAAGCCCAGGAGCTTGTAGCTAACGGTATCGACTTTGTCTTTTATCGACTAGGGGATACAGTGATCGCACATCATAGCCAAGGCACATTTGCCCTAAATGGACAAGATGGGAAAGTGAGTTACACCTATTCGGGAGAGGATCCCTTTGACTACTACATTAATGGTTATAGTGGAGAGTTCCTCAGTTCAGAAGAATGGCTTGAACTAACAAAGCATCTACGTTTTCCTGCGGCTCCCCCTAATATCTACAATTACTTGCATAATCCTAATGTGGGTGATTTTGTGGTAAGTCTGATAGCACCGAAACTTCCAGCCACTATCAGGGCAAATGCTGGCAACCATGCAGGTCTACTGCATAGCGATCTCTTAGTCCCTGTGCTGTTTAAGGGACCCGATCTGCAACACCTGGAAGATCTTGAACATCTCTGGTTACACGACCTATATTCTGTCTATGTTTCCGATATTGACTTCAGTTATGTGCCCAAACGGGAGGCAAATAGCCTAACATTTTTCGGATTCGGATCTGAGTACCCCGGAGTTGGCCTTCAACACTCTGCGAAATATCGGTTACGTGGAGAACTTTTTGCTGTACCTACCCAACAAACCAGAATTGGGTTTGAGTATGACGTCTTTTCTAGCTTCCTATCACGTAACTGGCTTGGCATTGGTGCACAGTTTGCAGGTAATGCATCAGGTTTTTATCTCCAGGTAACCAATGATGTGCAATTAGGACGCTTGAGCGCGAGCAGCAAATTTATGTATTTCCCCGCCCAAAAGACCTGGGAATGCCTGCATACGCTTGCCTACAGAATCAAGCCTCAACTGTCAGCCGTCTGGAACATAGGTAAGGGTATTGGACTTAAGTATGTTTGGTAAAAGGACCCCAAAAACCTCAGCCGGAATTCGGCCGAGGTTTTTTTATGCCTATTTTTTCTGGAGCGTAAAAAATCAAAAGCTAGCATTACCACGTTGACGATTTTCATGTGATTGGACAACTCAAAATCTTAAGTGATATCTAGGACAAAGGTGGCATATCTTGTCAATAGGGGCTCGGCTCTTGTCAGCACATTATTTGATGAGGAGGAACATTGAAATGAGACGAATGCGTGGTTTAGCTTTGCTTGTCATTTTCACCGCTGTGGGGATTTTATATGCTACAGTTTCCGGAATAAGCGCCGAAAATGTAACCTTAACCCTCGGTTCTTGGCGGGTTGATGATGTGGAACAAGTACAAAGACTTCTTTCCGCCTTTCATGCCCAGCATCCCAATATTGAGATCAGATTCGCCCCAACCAACCCACCTGACTATAATGCTGTGTTGCGAACCCAACTTACTGGTGGCACAGGCCCAGATCTCATGTACGTAAGGTCATTTAAAGTGGGGCAAGACTTGTTTGCAGAGGGATACCTAGAGCCATTAACAGGTTTAGATCTTGAAACCAACTATTCGGAAGGTTCCCTAGAGGCTTGGAGTCTAGATGGAATACCTTTTGCGGTACCATTTATGGCAGTATCACATGGAATCTATTACAACGTGGACCTCTTTAACCAGCATAACCTGGATGTTCCCCAAACTTGGGAAGAACTGTTAGCCGTAGCGGAGACCCTGCAAGCCGCCGGAATTATTCCCTTCTCTAATGGTTCTAAAGACGAGTGGGATATGAATGAAATTGTGTTCATGAATCTTCTTCCCAGTTTCATTGGTGGCAGAGAGGCTAGGTTAGAATACGAAACCGGGCAAGTCCCCTTCAATGACGAAAAAATGATCTCAGCATTTAGAGCGCTACAAGATATAGCACCCTATCTACCCATGGGGCAAGAAGGTGTCTCTTATTACGATGCGCAACAACTATTTCTGCTGGGTAGAGCGGCCATGTTTTTCGGAGGTTCCTGGGATGTGGCCTTCTTCGTAAACTCAGCTCCATCCTTTGAATGGAGTATCTTTGCCACCCCAGCTCCCGAAGGCAGACCAACCGTTGTAACCTTCCATCCAGATGCTGGAATAGGTTTAAACAGCGCATCGCCCCATAAAGAAGTAGCCTACACCTTCCTGAAGTGGCTCACAACTGTAGAAGCAGCACAGATCCTAGCAGATGAGATACCTGGATTTTACCCACTGAACGAAAACCCCATTATTATCGAAAGTAAGCATGCCAATGACTTCTACGCCCTAAGCGAAGGTAAAGAGGTGGATGCCCGATTTGTGTGGCCAGTATTACAAGCTGGCGAACCCGATGGATACCTCTTGACCCAAACGGCTGCGTTAGCAGTTGTGAAAGGAAGTATGACTCCAGAAGAAGCAGCGGACTATCTACAAACTGGTCTAGAAAACTGGTTTGAACCCACTCAAAAGTTCGCAAAATAACTGCCAAAGTAAAAACGCCTGGTATAGAGGATTCTCTATACCAGGCACTTAAGGAGCATTGCTATGGCGCGCACAGTTTTTCAGTGGTTAAAAAAAGAACGCTGGTTTTATTTTACCGTTCCGGCGCTTGTAATCTATCTATGGTTTATGGCCTTTCCGCTGTTTAATTCCATGCGCCTAAGTTTCTACACGGGTAGTGGTTTGATACCTTCTCAGTTCGTGGGCTTGCAGAATTACATCGAACTCTTTAGCAATCCATTTTATAGAGATCGACTCTTGGGAGCGTTAAAGAATACCTTTATTCTCTTCGCCATTTGTATGGGCATCCAAAACACCCTGGGGCTTCTGTTCGCCAATATTCTCTCCGGCCGCCTAAAAGGCGCTTCCATCTACCGTACCATCGTCTTCTTACCCGCAACTATCTCAGTTTTAGTCACAGGCTTTCTCTGGAAACTGATTCTTAATCCCCACTGGGGAGCGATCAACTATTTCCTCACTTGGCTTGGTCTGAAAAAGTTCGCTGGATACCCGTGGCTAGGAAAACCTGAGACAGCAATGATCGTCGTGGGGCTCGTCACTGCGTGGCAGTGGGTTGGGATTCCAACAATGATCTTCTTAGCAGGGCTACAAGGAATCTCCGAGGACATCCATGAGGCCGCGGCCATTGATGGAGCGTCAGGAACACAGATTTTTTGGAAAATTAAGTTTCCCCTACTGACACCGGTCATTGGTATTGTTTCCATTTTGACCTTTGTGGGCAACTTTAACGCCTTTGACGTTGTCTTTGCCCTCACCAACGCTAGAGGGGCACCTGAATATTCCACCGACATTATGGGAACCCTCTTTTATCGCATTGGTATCGCTGGGGAACATCCGGTTGCTCAGCCCAATATGGGCATCGGCGCCAGCATCGCGACAATAACCTTTTTCATCTTGTTCCTGGGCGTATCTTTGTGGCTGTACCTTAGGGAACGTTCTAGCAAAATTGTATAGGAAAGGAGCATCGCTATGGGAGGAAGAAAAACATTCAACCCCATCCATTACCTTATTCTCACAATTTGGTCCGTAGTGGTCTTATTTCCCGTTTGGACCATGCTGGTAAATTCGCTAAAAACCCAATTGGATATCTTCCGAAACCCTTTTGCTTTTCCGAATCCGCCACGATTAGAAGGCTATCTCTATGTGCTGAGAGATAGTGATTTTTTACTTTACTGCTGGAACACCATCCTCATTGTGACCATCACCATCTTTACCACCTTGCTCGTAGGTTCGCTAGCTGCGTTTGCCTTGGCTAATTGGAAAGGAAAGGCTTCTAAAATATTGTATCTCTTATTCCTATCCGGCATCATGATACCCATTCGGCTTGGTACCATCAATATCTTCCAGATCATCCGTGGACTTGGCCTTAACCTCAAGGAAAACCAGCGAACGCTTTTACTCGGTGTGACTTATTTCTTCGGGACTTATCAAACAGATTGGACAAAGGTGCTCGTTGTCTTAACTCTCTCCACCTTACCAATCCTCAACTTGTATATCCTCATGTCTAGCCAATTTATTAAGGGCCTCACTGCAGGCGCCATTAAGGGATGAGTGTTAGCAACATACTCACCCACCTCTATTCAATCAGATCTTCACCATGCTCCACATAGGTTGCAAGTCTACGCTTCGCGCCTTGGACATAGTCCAGGTTATTATCAACGCCAATGTACCTTCTCGCTGTTTGCAATGCAGCTAGACAAGTACTTCCACTCCCACAAAAGGGATCCAAGACCACGTCATCCTTAAAAGAATAGAGTTGAATCAGACGGTAAGGAAGCTCCACCGGAAACGGCGCCGGATGATTCACCCTTCTTGCCGATTCTGATTTAAAAGTCCAAACACTCTTGGTGTACTCCAAAAACTCATCCCTAGATATAGTATTTTGCTTGTCTTTGATCTTGTGATCTTGCCTAGTATAAGACCCCTTAGAAAACACAGAGATGTATTCATGGACATCTCGCAACACAGGATTGGACGCCGACTGCCAGCTCCCCCAAGCACAAGATCCTCCAGCACTAGCCCCCTTGTCCCAAATTATTTCACCCCGCATTAAAAACCCGTGTTCGAGCATGACTTGATTAATGTAATCCTTTATAGGAATGTAGGGTTTTCTCCCCACATTGG
Source organism: Bacillota bacterium (assembly GCA_012799255.1). The sequence goes on along the minus strand of JAAZLQ010000084.1, from coordinate 34,063 downwards.
CGATGTTCACGCACGCCCTGCCACCGGGAATTAGAACACGATAAACCTCTTTCATCACATCGTCAATGAGTGACAAGTACTCATCAAGCGACAGATTTTCATCATATTCCTTCCCCACATTATAAGGGGGTGAGGTTATCATCAGATGAACTGAATTGTCCGGAAGGAAGTCTAGATTCCTAGAGTCAGCATGGTAGATCTGATTTACGACCATTTCTGGCAGATCGGCAATCTCATCTACCCGGATCTGATCTTGTTCCACAGCATGATAAAGCCGTCTTTTATAGAAGTTCGATGAGTCATGACTTTCCCGTTTAGAAATCCCAAACCGACTTGTCCTAGTACTCAAATGATCTCCTCCCCTAGTATCTCATCGAATTCAACATACGCAGACTGCTTTCCTTCACCCCGTACAACCCATAAATTTCTGATCCTAATTTCATATTTTGATCTGGATCATTTTTCTCGTAGTAGAGCCATGTTAAAGTGTACATGTAACAACAAGCAATAACACACAATTAGATGAAAGGAAGGATAGCTAATGACCATATTTAACGCGGTGAAAGAACAACATCTAGACAAATTAGAACTCTACGTTCCGGTTGTAGCTCGAGTGCATGGCGGAACCCACCCGGAGTTTCATGAGGTGCATAAAATCTTTGATCAAATGTTCGCCAAGATCAAAGCGGCTGGCGAAGCAAAACCCAAACTAGATAGCGAGTTCCAAGAGTTACGTACCATCACAAACGATTATGAAGTGCCAGACGACGTCTGCGAAACCTACGAAGCAGTGTACCTCATACTAGCTGAGTTGGATCGAGCCTATCACGCTTAGGTAACGCAAGACAAAACCTAGACAGAAAGGATGTGAGGTCATGCAACGGCACATTTTACGCAACAAGAACAACATTGCCTTGATCAGTGGTGTTTTAATTGCTATTGCTTTTCTAAACCGCTGGACCTTGGGCAATGTGCTGCTCTTTGAATGGGCCCTGATTATTGCTTCCATCTTAGGTCTCGCCCCAATTGCCATCCAAGCCTACCAAGCGTTAAGGGTTAAAGTTGTAAGTATTGATGTCTTGGTTACCATCGCAGTTTTGGGTGCCTTTTTTATCAAGAACTTTGAAGAATCTGCGATTGTCACTTTCCTCTTTCTCTTTGGAGCCTACTTGGAGCAACGAACACTCAACAAAACTCGCTCAGCCATTAAAGAACTTACTGAAATGGCACCCGAAAGTGCGCTAAAATTAATGGACAATGGTGAGTTTGAGGAAGTGGACGTGGATGAAGTTGACGTAGGCGATACCTTGCTTGTAAAGACCGGGGCAAAAGTACCGGTTGATGGTACTGTGGTCTTCGGAGAGGGGTCCATTAACGAAGCCAGTATTACCGGCGAATCCATTCCTGTAAGCAAAGAAAAAGGTTCGAACGTATTTGCAGGAACCATTTTAGATAACGGAACTATTCAGATTGTGGCGGATCGGGTTGGTGAAGATACTACCTTCGGCAGGATCATTGAACTGGTAGAAGAAGCACAAGATTCGAAATCTGAAGCAGAACGCTTTATTGACCGTTTTTCTAAATACTATACACCTGCTGTCTTGGTGATTGGCTTTATAGTGTGGTTATTCTCCAGAGACATTGAGCTGGCTATTACCATTTTGGTTCTGGGTTGTCCAGGAGCATTGGTGATCGGTGTTCCAGTTTCAAACGTAGCTGGCATCGGCAACGGAGCTCGCCATGGCATACTGCTCAAAGGTAGTGAAGTAATTGGTGATTTTAGTAAACTAGATACCATGGTTTTTGACAAAACAGGCACTTTGACAGTTGGCAATCCTTCCGTTTCTGAAACGGAATACTATGGTGACAACATTGCCGAAGCCCTCGGTTACCTAGCAAGTGTAGAACGAGAATCTGATCACCCCTTGGCTAGAGCGGTATTAGAGAAAATCGGTGATACCGAGCTCTCCACTGTTGAAGATACGGAAGTTGTTAAGGGCGGAGGAATTTTAGCTACTGTTAATGGTCACCGAGTAGCGGTTGGAAATGTGACTCTGATGGAAAGGGAAAACGTCAAGTTCACAGACAAGGCCAAGGCGGATGTGGAGCGTTTAGAAAAAAGAGGCAACTCCCTTGTCTTAACCGCAGTCAATGGTGAGCTAAAAATTCTGATGGGAGTAAAAGACCAAGTTCGCCCAGGCGTCAAGGAGGACCTCCAGAAGCTGAGAAGACTCGGAGTCAGGAACCTCGTGATGCTCTCTGGAGACAATCAGGGCACAGTTGATGTGGTCAGCCGAGAACTGGGTCTAACTGAGGCACATGGGAACATGTTGCCCGAGGATAAATCTGCTTATCTGAAGCGCCTAATTGAGAACGACCAAATCGTAGCTTTTGTTGGCGATGGAGTAAATGACAGCCCCTCTCTGGCCTTAGCTCAGATTGGCATTGCCATGGGCGGAGGAACAGATGTGGCTATCGAAACGTCAGACGTAGTCTTAATGAACTCCGATTTCAGTCGCCTTCCCCATGCTTTGGGATTAGCCAAGGCCACCGCTAGAAACATGAAGCAAAATATTGCGATTGCGGTTGGGGTGGTGCTTGTCTTACTAGCTAGCGTACTGTTCAGTGATTGGATGAACATGTCAATCGGCATGCTAGTCCACGAAGGTAGCATTTTAGTGGTAATTCTCAACGGCATGAGATTACTACGGTTCAAATTAAAGGGATAATACGAAGGGAGACAAGTAAATGAAAACTGCAACACTTCAGTTAGAAACTTTAACCTGTCCATCTTGTATGCAAAAGATCGAGGGAGCAATTAAAGGTCTAGATGGAGTAGATCAAGATACCGTCAAAGTGATGTTTAATTCCAGCAAAGTAAAATTGAACTTTGAGGAAGACAAGATTTCCATCGAGGATATTGAAAAGGCCATCACGAACGTAGGCTACGAAGTTCAAAAATCTAGCGTCAGATAATCCAGAAACGGTGCGTTTAGCGAACGAAGCGCACCGTTTTTACTCTCACTTAGTTGCCCCCAAGTAAGCCTCTTGCACTTTTTGATCCTCTAAAAGGGTTTTTCCCGGCCCCTCCAGCACCAGTTGACCCGTTTCCAAAACATAAGCGTAGTCCGCCACTTCCAAGGCCTTTCGAGCGTTTTGTTCTACTAGTAAAATAGTGTTACCCCTCTCCCGAAGTAAGTTGATGATCTGGAAAATGTCCTTTACTAAAAGTGGCGCCAAGCCCAACGAGGGCTCATCCATCATCAAAATTTTCGGATTAACCATCAAAGCCCGCCCAACTGCCAACATCTGCTGTTCGCCACCTGAAAGAGTTCCTGCCTTTTGCCAACTCCGTTCCTTAAGCCTAGGAAAGGTATCGAAGACACTCTCCATATCCCTATTTATAGCCCTTTGATCAGACCGAGTATAGGCTCCCAAAATAAGGTTTTCTTCAACCGTTAAGTCTGCAAATACTTTTCTACCCTCTGGTACTAAGGCAATTCCTTTTGCAACAATATCCTTGGTGGGTAGACTGGTGATATCCTCGCCCTTGTACAAGATCTTTCCCTGCGACTTTTCAACCAGGCCCATAATCGCCCTTAGCGTTGAAGATTTCCCAGCTCCGTTAGCTCCGATCAGGGTTACGATTTGGTTCTCCTTGATGGTAAGGTTGATCCCCCTCAAGGCGTTGATGCCACCATACTTTACATGAAGATCTATTACTTCCAGCACTTACCCCACCCCCAAATAGGCTTCTATAACCCTTTCATCCCTTTGAACTTCTCCTGGACTGCCTTCTGCAATTAACACCCCATGATCCAAGACATAAATCTTGTCACTAATCTCCATAATTACGTCCATGTGATGTTCAATTAAGAAGATCGTAAGATCAAATTCCTCCTTAATCTCACGGATAAAGTCGATCAATTCCCCCGTTTCCTGGGGATTCATACCAGCTGCAGGTTCGTCCAATAACAGTAACTTGGGATCTGTGGCTAAAGCCCTAGCCATTTCTAACCTGCGCTGCATTCCATAAGGTAAGGAGTAAGCCTTTTCGTCTTTAGCGTCCTGGAGGCCAATCTTTTCCAGCAAGTACATGGACTTTTCGTAAATTGCCCTTTCTTCTGCCACATAATGGGGTAGTCTCAAGATGGTAGAAAAGACGTCGGACTTGAGTCTTAAATGGCTACCGATGAAGATGTTTTCCAAAACGGACAACTGATTGAACAACCTTATGTTCTGGAAAGTTCTGCACACGCCTAGTCTGGCAATTCTATCGGGACTTAACCCAACTAATTGATGCCTTTCTTGATCGTGGGGAGAGAAGACAACCTCTCCCTCGGAAGGCTTGTATACCCCGGTAACCACATTAAACACCGTAGTCTTACCAGCACCATTAGGACCAATTAACCCCACGATTTGCCCCTTTTTCACTTCTGCAGTAAACCCATTGCAGGCTACAACTCCACCGAATTTCATGGTCAGCTTCTCAATTTCCAACATCAGTGAATCACGCCCTTTTAGCCTTTTTCAACAATCCTTCGCGCCCCACTACCACGCTTAAAATCAGGATTATTGAAAAGACGACCATTCTCATTCCCGGTATCCCTTTAAGTTGGACAAACCCCAGATTAATGGACTCATCCAAAAACCTTAGTGCTTCCATCATAACCGTGACTATCACAGCAGCAATCGCAGTACCCCCTATCCTACCTAAACCACCTAATACAACGATAAGCAGAATGTTAAAGGTCAAAGTGATGCGGAACATGTTAGGGTCAATCGTTCCAAGTAAGGCAGCTAAGAGGCCTCCCGCCACTCCCGCGAAAAAAGATCCAAAGGCAAAACTCATCACCTTGTGTTTAAAGAGATTCACCCCCATAGCCCTTGCTGCAACTTCATCTTCTCTAATGGCCATGAAAGCTTTTCCATAGCTTCCTTTCATTAAAAAGCTTACGAACGCTAGAGTGACAAAAGCTACTCCCCAACTCCACCAAGTGTTTGTATAGTTCGGTATTCCTTTTAAGCCCAGAGCCCCGTTAGTAAGCGATTGGGTGTTAGTGAAAACCACTCTGATAATCTCTGCAAAACCTAAAGTGGCTATGGCTAAGTAATCATCTGTGAGTCTTAAAACTGGCGCACCAATTAAAACCCCAAACAACCCTGCAATAAGACCTGCCGCAAGGAGAGAGGGAAGGAATCCCCACTCAACGTTAGCCAAGAACGGTACGATGGGTTGCATGAAAAAGTTCATTTCTTTCATGGCAGCCGGCATGGTAAGAACACCGACGCTATAAGCCCCAATGGCCATAAATCCGGCATGACCAAGGGAGAACATTCCGGTAAATCCGTTAATCAAATTCATACTAAGGCCAAGGGTTATGTAAATTCCCGAGAGATTTATTATCCTGATCTTGTAGTCATCCATATACATATTGGCTAGGATTAGGACCGCCACTGTAAAGATTAGAACGATCACTGTCACCAGCTGCAATCTGTTTTTGACCTTCATGATTTCCACCTTCCTTGCGGTTTTCTCGACTAAACCTTTTCTGTAATCTTGTCACCCAGTAAACCGGAAGGTTTTGCTAGCAGAATAATGATTAGAAGAACAAAGGCAAAGGCGTCCCGATACCCCGTAAGTCTTGGAAGTAAGGCAACCAACATGATTTCACCCAATCCCAAGACAAATCCACCCACTACTGCCCCTGTGATATTACCGATACCACCCACAACCGCTGCGATAAAACTCTTGAGGCCAGGCATCATGCCCATTAATGGCATCAACTGCGGGTATCTAGCACCCCACATAATGCCCCCCACAGCAGCTAAGAAGGAACCCATGAAAAAGGTAATAGAAATGATTCTGTTGATATCTATCCCCATTAGGCTCGCGGTTTCGTAATCTTTAGATAGTGCTCGCATGGCCATTCCGGTTTTCGTTTTGGTAATAAAGTAAGTAAGGCCCAGAAGCAGTAAGATGGTTACTGCCGGGATGATAAAGGTCACCACGTTGATGGAAACTCCCCTGATTTTTGTGACATGGTTCAATATTTGGGGAACAGGGAAGGCACGTGGCCTTCCCCCGAAGATGACTATTCCCAGATTTTGCAGCAAGAAGGAGGCTCCTATGGCGGAAATCAGGATCGTGATCCGGGCCGCTCCTCTTAATGGTTTGTAGGCTACTTTCTCCAACAGTATCCCGACAAGACCTGTCACTAAAGGGGCAAGTAGAAAGATGAGCCACCATGGCACCGCTGTGTACAATAATCCGTAATAGGTGAGATAAACCCCGAGCATAAAAATGTCTCCGTGAGCAAAGTTAATCAGTCTTAGAATCCCATAAACCATGGTGTAACCTATAGCAATCAAAGCATACAAACTCCCCAAGGAAATGCCGTTGATCAAATGTTGCAGAAGAAGTGAAAAATTGCCCACGTTAGGTCCTCCTAATGTCTGATTTCGCTAATATGGTTCGATCGTCGTCAGATAGATAAACCTACCATTCTCCACTTTGTTAATCACAGCCGATTTTACCGCGTCGCCATTGGAATCTAACGAAATCACTCCGGTTGCTCCCACAAATCCTTGCACATTTGCGAGACCATCGCGGATCGCTTGGGAATCGGCAGACCCGGCTTTTTCAATCACGTCAAGAATCAACATATAAGCATCATAACCTAGAGCCGCAAAGGCATTGGCCTCCTTACCGAACTTTGCTCTGTAAGCATCCAAAAAGACTTCTGACTCGGTGGTAACTGGCGCTTCCGCTGTAAAGTGGGTGCTAAAGACAGCACCTTCTACCGCTTGGCCCCCAATTGATAAGAACTCTGGAGCTTCCCAAGTGTCGCCACCCAAAAATGGGACTTCTATGCCTAGGTCTCTAGCTTGCCTAATCAGAAGTGCAGATTCACCATAGTTTCCTGGTGCAAAAATTACATCTGGATTCTTGTTCTTTACGTTCGTCAGTTGAGCCGTGAAATCTTGATCCCCGGTGTTATAAGAGCTTATTTCCACGATACTATTTCTATCGCCAGTCAGCTCTCTAAAAGCATCTATAAAGTACTTACTAAGACCAACCGAATAATCTTGGGTTACGTCTTGGATAACGGCTGCAGTCTTTGCTCCCAGCTCATTGACGGCATAGTTAGCCATTACAGTTCCCTGGAATGGATCGATAAAGCAAACTCTAAAATAGTAATCGTTGTTCAAGGTAACTAAGGGATTTGTTGGCGAGCACCCAACTGTGGGAACCTGTGCTTTGTTCACGATGTCCCCCCCTGCCATGGATAGTGAGCTACCATAGCTACCGATAATGGCAACAACTTTGTCCTTTTCAATAAGCCGCGATACAGCATTTGCCGCTTCCACTTTGTCTGATTTATTATCTACGACAATGATCTGCACTTCGTTTCCTAATACTTCTCCTTTGAGCTCCAAAGCCAGTTCAATTCCTTCAACCGTCATCTCGCCTCCGGCCGCGTTAGCTCCTGTCATGGGTTCGAAGACACCAATCTTAATGATTTCTGCCCCAGCATACCCGACCCAAGACGAGCAAGCTAACACTACCACAAGCAGCCACAAACTGAACTTTCTCATCTAATCTCCTCCTGTCGTAGACTTATTTATAGACATACTATAGTTCTTGAACAAGTTTCCTTTGAAATCTTGAAAAATTTTGGGCCAAACACGAGAAAAAGGCCCCCACTGTAAACAATGAAGGCCTAACATGGAAAACCGCTTAGATATACGGATACCATTCTTCAGGACGCGTCAGCCATTGGAGAATCTTCCACAAGGTACTACGATGGGTTTCTTCCTCCCGCTCTAACATCAAAAAGGTATCCCGCTCAAGATCGGATTGGGCTGTGCTGGCAAGTTCACTATAAAGGTTAATCGCTTTTTCTTCAAATGCAATAGCTTGTTCATAGATAGTCACATAGCTTGAGTGTTCCTCAGCTCTTAGCTTTCCTTGCTCTGGTTGGGGAAAAACGCTCGGAACACGCTCTAAAATGTCGCTAGCAGTATAATCGTATAATCCCGACTCCTTGATTTGTGTAAGTAACTGGTAATGCTTTTCTTCGTCAGCCGCCAGTTCATGAAATACTTGCCTCAAGTGTTCATCTTCAATGAGTTCAGCCTGCTTTAAGTAGAACTCCCTACCGTCTAGTTCAAGCTGCATGGCAAAATCCAAGGGATGCAAATTCTCACCTCACTTTGTTGATATTTCTAGTACCTCAACACATTCCAAAGGGTCGATTCTAAAAGGTGCACCAAAGCCCTCATAAAAACCGTGGTAGGCGATGAGGTGGATATTGAGGTCTGACCAGAACACCGTTTTACCTAACTCAAGGTTATGAACCCTGGTAATGGATTTTGATGCTTGGTAATTATCGGCAAAAGGGCAAAGAATGTTGCCTTTATGTTCTTCACGTTCAACCCAAAACTTATCCTCCACTACTCGCCTCTCGCCATCCCCCACCACCTGTTCTGTGAAGTAACGCATTCGCTCATAAATATCCTGATTGGTGAGGCTTAGTTGTTCTAGGACTAACTGATCGTAGAGAATAATATCAGCAAGGCTACGACTATCTGTACCCAAGAACTGGTGGGCAGCCAGTGGGCCAAAGCGCATATTTTCTTCAATACGCCGAAAGTTTGGTCCCTGTTTCATATTTACCCTCCTAAAACTTATCATAGAAAATGTGTTCTTCAGTAAAGCCGATTTCCATTAACACCTCTAAACAGGCATTGATCATACCTGGACTACCGCACAAATAGGCCTGTTTTCTCTGCGCATCCTTTACATGCCGAGCTACCACTTCAGTAACCAGCCCCTCCTCACCCTCCCACCCATCTTCGGGTAGAGGCCTTGACAGGGCTGGTATGAAACTAAAATTGGGATATTCTGCTTCTAGTTCTCGGAAGAAGTCGACATAATAAAGATCCCGTTTTTGTACTGCTCCAAAGAAGAAGCGCATCTCTTTTTCTAGGTTCTGTTCGAGAATATCCAGGATTAACGAACGAATTGGTGCCAACCCCGATCCTCCAGCAATGAAGATCAACTCGTCGCCACCCTCCTGTAAATAAAAATCGCCAAAGGGTCCAGCAAGGGTAATTTCATCGCCTTCTTGTACATGTTCATGGAAAAAGGTGGTGCAAACTCCACCAGGTACTAGCCGAACAATAAGTTCAATTAGACCTTCTTGTGAAGGCAAAGAGGAAATGGAGTAAGCACGGCTCACCGTTTCGGTAATATCACCATAGGGCTTGCTATCAACCTGTACGTATTGCCCCGCTTTGAACTGAATGGTTGCCGGATCCACAAGCTTCAGCTGAAACTCTTTAATATCATGGGTGAGTCGGGTAATCTTGGTCACCCGTGTGCGATATTGCTTAATGCGGAAAAACTCATCAGGGATGGTAATCTTCAGATCATGCTTCACCTTAACTTGACACGCGAGTCGTACCCCCAGGTCTATTTCTTGCTCTGTAAGATACGGCTCTTCAGTAGGCATTACTGGTCCCACATTTTCCAATAAGGTCACTTTGCACAGCCCACAGGTTGCCTTGCCTCCACAAGCAGAAGGAATGAACACCTTCTGGTTTGCCAGGCTACTTAAAAGACTCAAACCACCATTTACTTCGAGGATACGTGCCCCTCTATTTATGTCAATTTGACAGACACCATAGTTGTTCAGTTTGTAATCTGCCAAGGCCACCAACGCTGCTAGCAGTGCAGCCAGCGCAGAGACGCTTAGTACAGTAACTAAAACCGACACGGGTCTCCCTCCATTTCTAGTTAACCGGGGTTAGAAAGCAATGAAGATCCCAGAAAATCCCACAAAAGCCAAGGCCATCAATCCTGTAATGATGAATGTAATCGCTGGCCCTTCCAAACCAGGAGGTAATTGTTTTCCAGCCATCTTCTCCCGGATAGCAGCTGACGCAGAAATGGCGAGCCACCAACCCAAACCACTTCCAAGACCGAAAAACAGGGTTTGCACAAAACTATAGTTACGGATCACCATAAACAAACTTACACCAAAGATAGCACAATTGACTGTAATTAAGGGCAAGAAAATACCCAGCTTCATGTGCAACTCTGGTAGAAAACGATCCATGGCCATTTCGATAATTTGTACAGTGGCAGCAATGACGATAATGAACACTAAGTAGCGGAGATAACCCAAACCTAAAGGCTTAACTAGAAAATGATCGACAAGCCAGTTAAATGTGGTGGTAAACACCATCACCAAGGTCACAGCTTTGCCCAAACCCGATGCTGTCTTGTATTCACTGGAAACAGAAATAAACGAGCACATGCCCAAGAAATTAGCCAAGACCATATTGCTAGTAAATAGCGAGGCAAAGAAGATGATCACTGGACTTATGGCCGGTGTATCACCCATTTTTTCCACCTCCCACAGCTTTGCGCACCACGATATTGTTCACAACCCAGATCATCACCCCGATAATGAAAAACGCTGCAGGTGGCATAACCATAATTGTCCAGGTTTCTAGCCCTAGGAAGTTCACGTTTAATCCGAAAACCGTTCCAAAACCTAACACTTCACGGATAAATGCGATGAAAACTAGAACAATTGTGTAGCCAAGTCCAGCGAAGATTCCATCAAGAAACGAGAGCAATGGTGGATTCAATTGGGCAAAAGCTTCTGCCCTCCCCATGATGATACAGTTAGTTATAATCAGTCCCACATAGGGACCAAGTGATCTGCTGATCTCAGGGAGAGTAGCCTTGATAATGATGTCGAACAGAATAACCCATGCTGCAATAATCAGAGTCTGCACAATCATACGCACCCGGTGGGGAATGTAATTACGCAAAAGAGAGATCGTTAAGCTAGAGAGTGCTACAGAAAAGACTAGCCCCAGACCCATTACCACCGAATTTGCCAATAAATTGGTGACCGCAAGAAGTGAACAAATTCCCAGAATTTGCCGTAATACCTGGTTTTCATCCCACAGATTACGCCACATGAGGGCTTTAATCTCACTTCCTTTGATCATCTCCCCATCACCTCCTTAAACGACATAAACGCGGCTAACGCATCGTTAGTGATGCGGAGAACCGCATTGGAACTGCTGGTGGCACCGGTAATTGCATCAAGTTTCTCGTCATAGGAGAGTTCTTCGCCCGGTCTTAAGGGTAGGTCGCGGAACTGTTCCTTAAACCATGATTCATCAATGCGACCACCTAATCCAGTCGTTTCATTCTGTTCCACAAACTCCAGTGCCAATATACGATCAAAACTGGCTGCAACCCCCAGATAACCACGGATAGAACCCCACAAGCCCTTCCCTGCTATGGGGACAGCAAAGCCTACAGGAAGCCCTTCCCCATCATAGCGGACATAGGTAAGCCGATCACCCACTGTTACCGAACTTACCTGCTTCTCAAATGCAGCGAGATCCGCTTCTGGTGGCAGATTGAGCACCGTAAGAATCGCTATCCGCTCCCTCTGCAGTTCGTTTTCAGTGATGACGGGAAGAAAAGCGGCCTGAGTCATGGCAAGGACGGTCACAAAGGCTACTGAGAGCACAAAGATAAACACAATGGTATAAAGATAGCTATCTTTCATGGACGATCCTCCTCTGCAGGGAGAACTCGTTTAACTTCAGCTCAATTAGTGGCGCAAAAGTGTTGGCCAGTAATATGGCGAACATGGCTCCTTCGCGAAACACAGAAAAAGTGCGGATCGTTATTGCTAAAAGCCCAATTAGAGCTCCATAGAAAACTTGAGCTGAGCGATCCCGCGGTGCGGTAATAGGATCTGTGGCCATAAAGACTATGGCAAACAAAAATCCGCCAGTGAGTAGCGACACCAAGGGAGATGCCATTGTAACACCTGTGAAGTAAAAAACCGTACTGGTAGCAAAAAAAGCCGCTATTCCCGCAAGCATAATCCGCAACTGCGCGGTTTTGGTGAAAACCAGATAAACCGCCGCCAGGCTAATCAATAGCGCGTTTATTTCTCCACTGGAACCAGGAATCTGTCCGAGGATTAGACGAGACAACTCCACTCCAGATTGGATAAGCGGGGAAGCTACGGATATGGCATCCACTTCCACGCTGTAACGAACAAACCCACCTGGAAAGCCATGAAACGGATTGGCCCACCTTACTGTCATATAGCTGGGAAATGAGATAAACACAAAGCAACGCCCAACTAAAGCGGGGTTGAAAATGTTCTTTCCGAAACCTCCAAATACCGCTTTGCCAAAGAATATTCCAAAGACAATACCAACTACCGCCACCCAGATGGGAACCGTTGCAGGCAAAATCAAAGTATAGAGCACACAGGAAACAAAAATCGCTTCTGGGATCTTGAATTTTCTCTCACCTTCCATGAAGCGTAACAGAAAATATTCGGTGAATACTCCTGCTACAGTAACTGCTGCTAAAACAAGTAAGATACGTAAGCCAAATGAATAAATGGCAAACAGGAAAATGGGCAGTAAGCTAATCAGAACCCTTCTCATGTTCCTTTGGCGTAAAAACAAGGTCCCCAGTTCCATACATCCTCCTCCTTGACATTTTCGCTGATTATCTGTTTTGTACAATGTATAACCGATCTCTGGTAAGTAGAACCACCGAAACAAAAGGTGTCTGGCGAACTGGGTAGAATTAGAAACACGAAAGAGATTTTGGGGTGGGTTAGAAAGGAACTTCCTGAACTGACCCCTAGTATAGCCGTGAGGATCACACTCCTCTGGAGGTGATGATGAATGCACTTAATTGAGTCACAAGAGGAACTTAAAAGCCTTCTCTCAGACAATACTATGGCGTTACTCTACTTTGGTAGTGATAGTTGTGGCGTTTGCCAAGCACTTAAGCCAAAAGTGAAGCAATTGCTGCTAGACTACCCTAAGGTAGTGAGTGGTCGGATCGACACGGCGAAATCCGCCCACTTAGCAGCTGACTTTACCGTATTTACCATACCCGTCGTATTAGTTTTTGTCGCTGGTAATGAAGTAATTAGAGAAGCAAGGCATGTCAGTATTCGAGAGCTTACTGCTAAAATCCAAAAATATTATGATTTGGTCTTTTGAAATTTGCTACTGGAGAAGGATGAGGAAAGTATGTATACATGTGCACTCTGTGCGAAACTAGTCTGTAGGACAGGAGATCTTGACAAGGCACCGCCGAATTGCCCCTGCACCGCGGAAGAGCAAATTCTTGCCAAAGAATTATATCGCGATGAAGACGAAAAAATAGCCTACTGCTCCGCTTTGACCGAATCTGCAGGCTATGGCAAAAAAACAAGATTAGAGGAAATCATAGATTTTGCTGATCGTTGCGGCTACAAAAAACTGGGCTTAGCCTTTTGTGTGGGTCTGGTCAAAGAAGCGCGTGTTCTCACCAAGATATTAGCCAATAATGGTTTCAACGTAGATTCGATTATTTGCAAGAATGGAAGCATCCCTAAAGAGTTTTTGGGAATTAGAGAAAGTGACAAGGTTCGCTCTGGCAGCTATGAACCTATGTGTAACCCTATTGGGCAGGCCATCCTCTTAAACAAAGCACAAACAGAGTTAAACATTTTGCTGGGGCTATGCGTAGGTCATGATTCATTATTTATTCAACACTCCCACGCTCCAATTACGGTATTTGCAGTAAAGGATCGAGTTTTAGCACATAATCCTTTGGGGGCTATTTACCTTGCGGATAGCTATTACAAAAACAAGTTGTACAGTTCGTAGGGTATTGTGATAAAATAAACAAAGGTGTAAGAAGCACCTGTTTAGAACATTACCACTAGGGAGGGTTCGATGTGCGGAAGATTTTAGTGACAGGGGCCTTGGGCCAAATCGGTTCTGAACTAACTGTGGGTTTAAGAAAGTTGTATGGTACTAACAACGTGGTTGCTAGTAGCAAGGGAAGCAGAGAAGAACCAAACGAACTCATTGACACTGGTATCTTTGAAGTTGTGGACGTAACCAATGGTCAACAACTAGCAGAGGTAGTAAAAAAGCATAAAATCAACACCATCATCCACCTAGCGGCGGTATTATCCGCGGTAGGCGAAAAAGACCCGCAACTAGCCTGGGATGTGAACATAAATGGCCTGTACAATGTACTAGAAGTGGCCAGAGCAGAAAACTGTGCTGTATTCACTCCAAGTTCTATAGCAGTGTTTGGCGACTCTACGCCAAAAGATAACACTCCACAAGATACAATTCAAAGACCTTCTACCATGTATGGTGTGACCAAAGTTACCGGCGAACTACTTTGCGACTACTATTATCATAGATTTGGGGTAGACACACGTGGAGTGCGTTTTCCAGGCCTGATTTCTTATGAAACACTTCCCGGTGGCGGCACTACCGACTATGCAGTACACATTTACTATGAAGCACTCCGAGAGAAAAGATATACCAGTTTTATCGGACCCGGAACAAAAATGGATATGATGTATATGCCTGATGCCTTGGGCGCTATAATCAATCTCTTAGAAGCGGACCCCACCAAGCTCAAACACAGGAATGCATTCAATGTTACAGCAATGAGCGTTGCTCCAGAAGACATTGCTAGCTCCATCAAGAAGTTTATCCCCGAATTTGAACTGGACTACGAGGTTGATCCTGTACGGCAGGCTATTGCCGAGTCTTGGCCAAATGCTATGGACGATACAGCCGCTAGAGATGAGTGGGGTTGGAAACCTAAATACGATTTGGATGCCATGACCGAGGATATGTTAAAGAACCTAAAGCTGAAACTGAACTTATAGAAATGTGAAGCCTAGCAGATTTCCCTGCTAGGCTTGTTACATACAGTTCGAACTAGAGTAGGATTAGCGCCAAAATTAAGAGAAGAATGAGAAGGACCAAGAATAGGAAAGTACTTGGTGATGGAGCCAAGTCGTAGCGTACTTGGGCAATGGCAAATGGCGCACTTCCAGTGATGACAACTCGATCAATTGGACCATCTTCACGGGCAAAAAGGCGAGCTCCCGCGGCGCCGTCCACATCACGAGTGATGCTTTCCACCAGTGTGTTTCCCAAGTAAAAATCTGCAGTATAGCTAAGCAACTGAAACGGACTAGGCTCTAGTTCAAACCCGAGAATGGTCACCGGTCTGGATAGCTCCAGTGTTAGTGTATCGGATGATGCATACAGTACATCTGGATTGGGATCTTCTGAAAATGGCGGCGAAGACCAAGTTGCCCAGCCATCGGGGACAGGTCCGAGTTTTTCCAGCGGTATGCTAAAAGCGACTGTCAGGTCACCGTCACTGATGGAGTCATTTAGACTGGCAAATGGTAAGCCTGAAATGTCAATTTTGGACGTGGCGGCCAGGTATGCAGCATCAGGATCAAAAATGGGACTAGCAGCCGTCACACTAACCAGCCCGTTGGATAAACTCGGTTGAATTAATGCCGCCTCTTGGGGAGACAGATCACGGTTGCAGCCCACCATTTGTCTTCCTTGCTTGTTCATATTCATGCACAGTTCACCTCCTATTTTTTTGAGGCCAACTTACTTCTTACATACCATGAATATGCACAAACATGGGACCGAGAGATAGGCGAACTTTCGTATTTGAACCTCGCCACCCTCCCCAGTTCGAAACTAGGACTCGGTTACAAGACCATAAGTCTCGTTTACACTTTGAACAAAGATTATTCCATTACCTGGTTGATCTATGTGAAAATTGTCACGCAAGGCTTTAACAACCTTTTCACCCAGATCAACCTTGATGAGCATAAGTACGACTTCTTTCTCTGGCTCAATTTCCATGTTGAGAAACGTCGCGGTTTCATGAATACCTGAGCCACGTGCGTTAATGATCGTTCCCCCACGGGCACCTGCTTCTGCAGCCACGTCCATTACTTCTTCGCCCTTGCCCTTGTCCACCACAACAAAAATCGCATTATACACTTTGCTGTTACCTCCATCTTGGGCACTAAACTCATATTCATAGTTACCCGTACCTATAAATACTCCGACGGGCATAGTAAATGCTATCCCATGATTGGGTTTTCGGAAATTGAACTTCTGATCGAGCACTGTTAGTACATTTCGGCAGACTGACTTCTCACCAATCATGAGCACTACCTCTTTACGGACGTCCGTTAGTTCTAACAACTCTAACCAGCGATTGTGTACGGTACCTCTCCCCAGTACAATTGTACCGCCAGACATACCGCTTTTTTTAGCCAAACTCAGCACTTTACTCCCTAAGCCGAAGTTCACGATCACGCAAATTAGTTCAAATTGCTTATGTTGTGAATCAGCCTTCTGCATCAATATCCACTCCTTGTTTCCGCGATCTTGCTTGGAAGATTACACCCAGAATCTGTAAAGTAATGATTGGAGCCATTGCCACGAGGGCAATCATACCAAAACCATCCCGTAAGAGATTTGCTCCTTCAAAAGAACTTGCTGCACCTTGGACAAACGCCAGGATAAATGTGGCGGTCATCGGTCCAGTTGCAACGCCACCAGCGTCAAAAGCAATTCCCACAAATAGTGTGGGGACAAAATGCATCATGCTCACAGCAATGATATAACCGGGTAACAAGATGTGCCACAACTGCAACGAAGGCGTCAAGATGCGAATGGTAGCAGTTGCTACAGCGAAACCGACTCCAATGGAGAGGGCTGCCCCAACCGCCTTTCGTTTAACGTACCCGCTCGTCACCTCTTCTATTTGATGGGTTAACACAAATACTGCCGGTTCGGCCAAAATTGTGAAGAACCCTAAAGCAAAAGCAGTCAGAACTAGCCAACTCTTATTGTCTAGTGATGCTAGGCGCAAACCAAGCTCACTACTTATCTCCATAAATCCGCCATTGACCCCGACGAGAAATACAACCAACCCAATAAATGCGTACAAAAAGCCTTTCACAATTCGAACGAAGTGCTTACGATCCAGTTTGAATAATAAGTCCTGCAAAACGAAGAAGGCCACCGTCAAGGGTAGAAGACTATAAAAGCTCTCACGAAGCGCCTCCGAAAAATGAGCTAAAAACGGTTGAATGACAGTCACATTATCCAGTTTGATCGGTTCTAGACTTGCAGCAACATACTCTTGTGTACCGATGACAATATTTAGGACCATAACCGCCATTATAGCACCTGCTGAGGCAATTGCAACCAATCCGAAGCTATCTTCTTCAGAAGCTTTGCTATCTTTGCGCAAACGCGAGATGCCCACGGCCAACGCCAAAAGAAACGGTACCGCCAGAATGCCTGTGGTTGCCCCAGATGCATCAAAAGCAATTGCTAGAAACTCTGGTTGGGTAAAAAACGCCAGAACGAGAATGATTATGTAGCATACTAACAGAAAAACCTTCAAAGATATATTCAGAAAGACCCTAAGAAAACCAAGTGCAACCATAATGGCTAACCCAATTGATACCACTACTAGCAGCTTCATCGAAGAGATGGCGGATATTGTAACAAAATCAACTTGATTAGCCAGTACCATCAAACCTGGTTCTGCTACCGAAATAAAAAAACCAAGAAACAGCCCACCTAGAAGGACCAAAGGAAGCTTGTTTGTCTTCACCAAAGACGAACCGGTCAAGCTACCCATGGGTGTAATACCTATTTCCACACCAAAGAGAAACAGAGAAAGACCAATGATTATTAAGATCGCGCCCACCAAAAACCGAAGAATCAACGGAAGACCCAACGGCACCAAAGTAATATTTAATAATAACACAATTGCGGCAATTGGGGTTACAGCTCTAATATTATCCTTTACAAGATCTAGAAATATGCTCACACAACCACCTTGCCCTCCTGATTTTTTGTAACCAAAAAGGTGCCCATCAGCCTAACGACGTTGGGCACCTGCGAATACTCAAAACGCCATCGATTGTGTTAAAACTCAGGATATAGTAAGACAAGTGTCAAGGACCAAGCATGACAGCTCGGCACCGCCATTAATCCGGTTACCTCAATTGGGTGGATTGATGATATTGATCGATTTCTTTTTTCTCTCCTTAGTTCCTGCTTTTCTTTTAGATCTTAGAGAAAATTTTTGAAAAACCTAGTTCGAATTCTAGGTAAAATAGTCGAGTCCGGTTCCTACAGCCACCCCTAGGGCGACTCCTAGTGCTATTCCGAGACCAACATTATCGAAGACAACTCCTAGAGCGGTACCTAGTGCTACACCAACACCTATTCCTACACTTAAATAGGCTCCACTTTCATTCCTATTCTTATTATTATCACCCATTTTGCTTTTCCTCCGTTTTTTGTTTAACCATATATTAAACATTTTGAAACTTTCCCCTGCAAAGTAAGAAAAAACAAGGTTAAACAGGGGAATTCGCCCATTAGGAGAATAAAACAGTAGCAAGTTGTTAAGGAGAGCGATATGCAAATGATTATTGAAGCACATGATTTAGTTTTATTCCAAGGCGACAGCATCACTGATACCAAGCGTGATCGCCAGACTGATTCCCTCGGAACAGGTTACGCGTACATTGCAGCCAGTATTTTTTCGTCCATTCATCCTGAGCTGCAAGTTCGCTTTTTGAATCGGGGAATTAGCGGTAATCGGGTAAAGGATCTCGAGCAACGTTGGGATGAGGATTGCCTGAATTTAAAGCCCAATGTGCTCTCTATTTTAATCGGCATCAATGACTGCTGGAAGAGATTTAGCCAAAACGACCCCACTTCCACCGAAAGCTATCGGGACGGATATGAGAGAATTCTCACACGCGTGAAAGAAAGTTCCCCGGCCACTAAGCTTATTATCCTAGAACCATTCTTGGTACCGGCCAAGGAAGAACAGAAAGCTTGGCGTGAAGATTTGGATCCAAAAATCCAAGCAGTCCGTGAATTGGCCAGAGAATTTGGGGCAACTTATGTACCTCTCGATGGACTTTTCGCCGCAGCTTGCGCACAGGCGGACCCCATCTATTGGGCTCCTGACGGAGTACATCCCTCGCCTGCGGGGCACGGTTTGATCGCCCGGGCTTGGCTCGAAGCCGTAGGTGTTAAGGGAATATAGGCGAGGAAAATTGAAAAGATGCGGTTCGCCGCATCTTTTTGCTTACTTTTTAGTTCGTAATTTAGGCAACTGGCGCCTCCGGCTGCCGCTTCGATCGTAATGAAGGTTGGCTGTCCTGACGGACTGTCAACAGTTTTTGGAACAAACAGAAGATACATACTAAGGCTCCGATGGCAATCTTTGTCCACCAGGCGTTAAGTGTACCTTGAAACATGATCAAATATTGGATAGTGCCAGATATTAGTACTCCAAAGAGGGTCCCTATAACGTAGCCATGTCCACCAGTTAACAACGTTCCTCCAATAGCTACCGCGGCAATGGCGTCCATTTCCATTCCTACCCCATGCAGGGCATAGCCAGAGCGCATATAAAAAGTGAAGGCGATACCAGATAGCGTTGCACAAAAACTACTGAAAGCATAAATTAGCACCTTAGTGCGACCTACCGGAAGCCCCATCAACATTGCTGAGCGTTCATTACCACCAATAGCATAAACGGTGCGCCCAAACTTAGTATAATGGGCAAGGAAAACCCCAAGGAGAACCATAATAAAAGCAAGCACAACATTTACCGAGATAAAATTGTTTCCGATAATCCTAATCTTGTACTGCGACAGAAAATTATAGATCGGATGCGTAATGGCAATGGTATCTATACTCACCACGTAGCACAAACCACGAGCCAAATAGAGACCACCGAGGGTCACAATAAAAGGTGGGATTTTAAAGGCCTGAATCAAAAATCCCATGAAGGCACCGAAACCTGTCCCCATAAGCAGGACAAGTGGTATTACCAGAAACGGATGCATCTGGTTTTTTTCAATCAGACTGGATACGACCATTGTAGTTAAAGCTAGCAATGACCCAACGGAAAGGTCGATTCCCCCAGACAATATCACAAAGGTCATACCGACACCCATTATGATCAGAAAAGCGTTATCTATCAACAAGTAATAGAAAGTCTGAAGGGCAAAGAAGCCTGGAAAAAAAGCCGATCCGAGTCCGTACATTAAAACAAACAAGAGGATTGTAACAAGTAATGGCAACTTAGATCTCATTCAGCCATCAACCTCCTTTTTCCACTAATCGCACCCGCAATTGAGCTGCGAAATCTGTCTGATTGAATGATACAGATGATAAAGATTACAACCGCCTTCACCACCTGAGTAATCTCTGGTGGTACGCCCAGTGCATAGATACTGGTTGTAAGTGTCTGAATGATAATCGCCCCAATCATGCTACCCCCCAGGTAGAACTTGCCCCCACTCATTGAGGTTCCACCAATCACTACAGCCAAGATTGCATCAAGTTCCATGAGCAACCCAGCATTGTTTCCATCTGCACAGCGAACATTAGAACAGACTAAAATACCAGCTATTCCCGCACACAATCCGGTAAATACGTAACACCAGAAAATGACAGTACGTGCCTTGATTCCGGTGAAACGCGAAGCTGTCCGATTGGAGCCTACTGACTCGATAAATAAACCCAGTGAGGTCTTTCTAACCAAGACCAAGGTAGCGATAAACACAAAAGCAACGATAAAAACAGGATTTGGCAAGTAGAGAAAATAGCCATTACTGATACTGGAAAAAAAGTCGTTGTAGACGGTAATAATCTGCCCGCGAGTAATCATCTGGGCAATACCACGTCCGGCAACCTGCAGTATTAAGGTGGCTATAATTGGTTGCATTCCGACTTTGGACACAAGGGTCCCATTCCATGCTCCCGCCAGAACCCCGGAGAAAACCCCACACAGAAGGGCGATTGCCATTGGCACGCGTGATGCCGATACGATCGCGCCATCCCTGATAACCAAATCCCCTCCAATTAGAAAAGCGGTAACTGCACACGAAATGGCCACGACCGAGCCAACCGAAATATCGATCCCTCCGGTAGCAATAACCAATGTTAAGCCCGTGGCGATTAACATGATTGGAGTGGCCCGTTTCAGAATGTCAATCAAGTTACCATAGAGATGTCCTGATCTGACTTCAATCAAAAAGAAGTTGTCCGTAAATATGAAGTTATACAAAAAGATCAACGCTAAGACTAGTAGTGGTGTGAACAACTTCGACTTGGAAAAGTTCTTCCAAATATGGGATGCCCTTGCCATATTAATTACCTCCCGCTATATTCTGCAGAATGTTTTCTTCGGTAATTTCCTCACCACTAAACTCAGCTATTTTCCTTTTGTCTCTTAAGACCGCTATGCGGTCGCTACAACCCATAACCTCTTCAAATTCTGACGAAATAAAGATAATCGCCTTACCCTCATCTCTAAGCCGCAGAATCAAGTCAATGATTTCCACTTTAGCCCCTACGTCAATACCACGGGTCGGCTCATCTAGAAACAGGATATCTGGTTCCGTCGCGAGCCATCTAGCTAACATTACTTTTTGCTGATTACCGCCGCTTAGTGTCCGCACTTCCTGCTCGATACTATGTGCCTGGATGTCT
This sequence comes from Bacillota bacterium, assembly GCA_012799255.1. The sequence goes on along the minus strand of JAAZLQ010000084.1, from coordinate 12,613 downwards.
AATAGTTCAATGAATTTTGTAGTGATTTCCTGTTGTCGTTTTTCTGGAATGCGATCAAAGATCCCCATCTTACCCTGTAGAGCCAGAATAATATTCTCACGGATCGAAAGTTCTTCGATCACGCCCTCCTCTTTGCGATTCTCGGGGCAAAATCCTATTCCGAGAGCAATAGCGTCGCTAGGAGAGTTAATACTTTCTTTCTGCCCTTTAATGAAGGTCTCTCCTTGATCTGGACGGTCAATACCAAAAAGTAGCTTAACTACTTCAGTCCGACCGGATCCCAATAGTCCTGCAATACCTAAGACTTCGCCACTTTTGACATCTATGTCCAAGGGGCTGATCGCTCCAGCCTTACCCAATCCTTTGGCTGCTAACGCAACTTCCCGATCGGTAACAACAGGATGCCGAGCGACCTTCACTGTTTCGCCTTCGCCAAAATAGCCAGTCTCAGACAACTCGCTACCAACCATTTTCGAAATTAGTTCATATCTCGGCAACGCTTTGGTTTCATACTCTCCAACTACCATGCCATTACGTAAAACAGTAATGCGATCCGAGATCTCATAGGTCTGATCAAGAAAATGGGTGATAAATACAATTGCTAGACCATCAGCGCGAAGTTTACGGACTACATCAAAGAGCAAGTCCACTTCATTTTTATTTAGACTGGAAGTAGGTTCATCTAGAATCAGTACTTTTGATGAAAAGTCGAGAACCCGAACAATGGCGGTCATCTGCTGAATGGCCAATGAGTATGATGAGAGCAGTTGCGTTACATCGATATCTATGTTCAGTTTTTCTTTCAGTAACCTGTGAGCATTCAAATTCATTGTTTTCCAATCGATCCTGCCTCGTTTCATGGGTTGACGCCCGATAAAGATGTTCTCAGCCACTGTCAAATTAGGGCAAAGATTAACCTCCTGATAGACTGTACTAATTCCTAATCTTTGGGCATCTAAAGGGGAGCTGGGCCGGATTTCCTTGCCATCCAGGAAAATACTTCCAGCATCCTGTTGATGAACTCCCGTCATTACCTTGATCAAAGTCGATTTTCCAGCTCCATTTTGACCCATAATGGCATGTACTTCACCCTCAAAGAGACGAAAGTCTACGCTGGATAGAGCTTTAACACCAGGGAAGTGTTTACTTATATTCTTAATTTCCATGATTGGCGTTCTTGTGGCCACATTACAACCCCCTTTTTTGCTTACAACCCTAAAGTTGTTAAGACTCACCCCGCACCATGGGCGCGGGGTGATTGATATAGTTTCTGGGATTAGTATTGTCTAGTTGGGAATGCTTCTGCTGCGTTGGTGTGATCAAAGAGCCCTTCAATTGTGTAGATTCGCTCGGGAAGTTCATACCCGTCCCTTAAGTCATGAATCGCCTGAACCAATTGGGGTCCAAGTAAGGGAGAGCACTCAACTGTGCAGTTCATTCTGCCCGCTAGAATCTCAGCGAAGGCTCCTTTTACAGCGTCTACCCCAATGATAATAATATCTTTACCCGGTCTTAGACCTGCCTCTTCGATAGCCTGAATAGCACCAAGTGCCATGTCGTCATTGTGTGCATATAGAACATCAATGTTTTTCTCTGCTTTTAGGAAAGCTTCCATGACCGCCTTACCTTCAGAACGGGTAAAATTACCGGTTTGAGAACGAACGATCTTCCAATTGGGATGGTTCGCGCTCATTACTTCCTCAAAGCCTTTTTTCCGCTCAATGGCTGGAGCTGAACCAACTGTACCTTGGAGTTCGACAATATTGATTTGCCTCTCACCGTCGTCAAGCCCCTGTTCTTTTAGGTAACCAGCAAGCCAGTTGGCCGCTTTCCTTCCTTCTTCGACGAAGTCAGAACCCATAATCGTGAGTCTCAGATGGCGATCCTCAGGTGCCACGTCGCGGTCAATCATAATCACGGGGATACCCGCATCTTTAGCTTCCTGCAAAACAGGGCCATAGCCAGTTTCTACCAATGCTGTAAATGCGATCACATCGACACCCCTGGCAATGAAGGACCGAAGCGCTTTGATTTGGTTTTCTTGCTTTTGCTGAGCATCCGAAAAGACTAGCAATAGGGTGGGATCTTCGCCAATAGCATTCTGAACCGAGAATGTGTTGGCGTTTCTCCATTCGCTTTCTGCCCCAATTTGTGAAAACCCAACAATCCATGTTTCCGGAGCTTCTGCAGCATTAACAACACCGACGCCCACGACCAATACAATCATCAATAAAGCTGTCAAGACATTTGTTCTTTTCATCACTAATTGACACCCTCCTTTTGATTTTTGATGTGCTACTGAACGTTTAAGTACTTATACAGGTTCTTGCCCTTGAGCAGGTCTTCTACTTTGAAGCGAATCGGACCCACCACAGTGGTCTCCTCGCCGTTGGGAAAAATAAGTAGCAAAGTATTGTTTATACCGATAATGTTCACAGTACGGCCTTCTTCCAAAACCATGCCATACTTGATTTCCGTTCGACGACCGTCCTCCTCGATGTAGTGCTGCCGACCTAGATATTCTTTAACTACCAATTTATTAGCAAATTCAGCGTCAAACTCTCCCTGAGCATCTGGGAAATTTACTATCCTAGCCTCATCTTCAAGTAAGTCCCTCAGTTTTACTTGAACTACACCGTTTTTATCACCAAAAAGTTCATAGACAGCATTGGGGTTTCCAACTGCGATTAATTCCACCCAATCTCGTGCAACATCAATTCTTACCTCTGCTTCAGCTGGGAGTTCATCTCCTAAGCCTACTTTTTTCCAGTCCCCTTCATCGACCCGGTAACTCACTGAACCTGCTGTGGTTTCCGAATACAAACCCACAACCTTAAATGCTTCATTAGCTTCCACTGCCACCGATGCAAACAGCAACACCACTACAAAGAAAACAGAAACAAGGGAACCTGTAATCAGTAAACGATTTGCCAAATCATGTCACCCCCTTTAGCCCACCACATTCGGAACTGTATTAATTTCCTTTTTCAGTCGCGATAATTACCAGGCGATTAAGTTTCCCCTCCTTTAATTGCATTTTTTTCGTGTTCATGTACAGAGTGAACAAAAAAAGACCTAGTAGCTGGTGCTACATAGGCCTTAATTAATTTTCAGATGCGAATTGCTTACCGCAACCCAAAATCGGGACTTTCAAAAAGTGATTTCATTTGACATAAGCAAAAAGGGTGCCCGGCGGGATCGAACATGACCGTCCAACTGTCAGAAAATTGCTCCTCCGCGACTGTTGCTCCACATTGAACTGCATATTGAACTGCCTTTTCCAAATCATTGACAGCAAAATCTAGATGTGCCATTTGCTGTTGAGCTTCAGGCTTTTCAGGCCATACTGGAGGCTTATACTCTGGGTTTTTTTGAAACAGTATGCAAGGATAGGTTCCCTGATTGGTTGCAGGAGCGCCTACGCACGCCCAGTTTTCATCAGAGTACTTGATTTCCCAATCAAGGAGCCCTGAGTAGAATTTGGCCAATCCATGAGGGTCTGTGCAATCCACCGTGAAGGAATACATCTTGATTTTAAGCTCATTAGGCATAGTAATACCTTCCTTTCACTTCAACATCGCTACCTACTCCAACATACGACACTTCTTCTATAGAACCTTCCTTGTCGAACTAGTGTCGCGTAGTCATATTTGTCTTTGCCAGTGCAATGTGATATTCTAATCTTGCATTTTACGAAGGAAGGTAGGCAAAACAATGCAGAGCCTAACTACTGGAATGTGGCCACGCTTTAAAGCCAAGTTTATAGGAGATCGTGCCTTTTACAAAATGGCTTTGACCCTAGTTATACCCGTCATTGTTCAAAACACAGTGACCAATCTAGTAAATCTTTTGGATAATGTCATGGTGGGTAATCTAGGTACAACCTACATGTCCGGTGTTGCCATTGCCAACCAATTAATGTTTGTCTTTAACCTTAGTATCTTCGGAGCGCTATCGGGAGCTGGTATTTATGGTGCGCAGTATGCGGGAGCCAAAAACTGGACGAGCTTTCGGGAGACTTTACGTTTCAGGCTCATTGTTTCTACGGTAATCACCGCCTTGGCGATCATAGTCCTTACAAAATGGCCTTCCGAACTACTATCACTATATCTTGCCGGAGAAGGAGATCCAGCTGACAGCGCAGCAATGCTTCTTTACGGGAATCAATATTTAAAGATTATGCTGTGGGGGTTATTGCCTTTTGCCCTTGCCCAAAGCTACAGTAGTGCCCTCAGAGAAGCAGGTGAAACTGTGCTTCCGATGCGGGCTAGCGTGATCTCACTTTTTGTCAACTTGTTCTTCAATTACGTCTTGATTTTCGGTAAGTTGGGTTTCCCCGCACTAGGGGTCAAAGGAGCGGCTCTAGGAACGGTACTGAGCCGTGTTGCTGAACTTCTAGTCGTTGCAGGTGTAGCCCATAAGAACCTTGATCGATTTCCCTTCATGAACGGCCTATACAGTTCAATGCGAATAGGCAGAGATTTGACAAAGAACATTATGATCAAGGGGATGCCCCTTTTTGCCAACGAGTTTCTGTGGTCTGCGGGTATGATCACAATTACGCAAATCCTCTCCACAAAGGGGCTTGCTGTTGTGGGCGGGCTGAACATTGCCAGCACTTTTACTAACTTATTCGGGGTCTTCTTTTTCTCCTTTGGAACCGCGGTGGCCATCGTTACCGGTCAATCCCTAGGAGCAGGCGACTTAGAATTAGCCAAAGCACAGGTTTGGAAACTTATGTTCTTTGCTGTAGTTATAGCCAGTGTATTGGGCTTACTCTTAGCTATCAGTGCCGGATGGATTACTCAAATTTATAAGACAGAGGTTGAAGTTCGCAACCTTGCAGCTGCATTCATGCGGGCAAGCGCTTTCTACATGCCTTTCCAAGCCATCGCTAATTGCTGCTACTTCGCGATTCGCTCTGGAGGAAGAACGATACTCACAATGGTTTTTGATAGTGTCTATGTCTTAGTCATCTGTGTACCTTACACCTATGCTTTAGTCACCTTTACCGGCCTGGGAATTGAGGGCATTTATCCGCTTAGCCAACTGATTCATCTGCTTAAGGCAGTTTTGAGTCTAGTCGTTGTCAGCAAAGGTTTTTGGGCCAGGAATCTTGTAGGTGAACAAGTCAAGTGAGTTCAACTAATAACTCTGTCCTTACCACTGAGCTTAGCCTGTATAAGTAGATCATCCACTCTACTTAGCAATGATTGCTTCGTATCGCTTTCCTTATACGCTGCTACACCAAAGCTACAAGTTATGCCTCTTGAGGTAGCAAACGAACTATTAGCAATACGTGTCCTTATCCGTTCAACGATCTCTTGCGCTTGCTGAAGATCTGTTTTAGGAAGAAGGATCACGAATTCATCTCCGCCCCATCTGGCAAAAACATCCACATCACGAATTGATCTACTTACGATGACAGCGATCTCTTTCAACACACTATCACCTACAATGTGCCCATAATTATCGTTTACCCCCTTGAAATTATCTATGTCAAATAGAACTAATGAAAGGGGGTTACCATTCTTCTTAGAAATGCTTATCCACTCATCCATCGCATCATCAAACTTTTTCCTGTTATAGATACCTGTCAAAGGATCCTTGGAAGACAAGTCAAAAAGTTCTCTGTTGGCTATAAACGCTTTCCTTTTTGTCGTTTCAGCCCAGCAATAGTTTATATTGCAATAAATAAGTAGTATCGTTTGGTAGGCAATAACCCTATAGAGCTCATGAGTCTGTAACCCAGCTAACTTATTGTTTGAGCGTACAAAGAACAGAATGCTAAAGGTGAGGGTAATAAACTGCGAGAACATTATTTTGTTAGGAAGAAGATAGATGGCCATGGTAATGACCATTAAACCCAAGATACTAAAGTAATTGAGGGAGTCATATTGCTTCAGTGTGAGCAAGTAGATTATCACCATTATTGCTTGATAGAACGTTATGACGCGAATAAGGTGCTTGTGGTTTGTGATGTGTTTTGAAATGAAGAAGACTACTATGGAGATTAAAATGAATACTAACCGAATGGGGGCAGTTTTCAAAAAGAGAGGTGTATTTCTCTCGGTAAAGTAGCTGTTTAAGAAGAAAAAACCAAGTATTGACCCGAAAACCAGGGCACTGTAGGCAGTTATTTTCGCTGAACCACTTAGACTATCCGCTAAAAACTTGCCTTCTATAGAATCATCAGTAAATTCTCCCAACCAGGATATTTTATATTTCCTTTCATCTGCCATATGTTTGACCTCCAAGTCCTCTTTTACAGTCTTGTTGGCAGCTTAAGCTAAATGGTCATGACTCTTATACACGATGCGATAGTTAATCTGTACTGGCGAACTCAAAGTAGTTTAACCCCCATATTATGGAAAGTATCTGTTTAATGCTTTGAGTGTCGCAAAGCGGCTCGTTCCCTAATAGCGTCTAGCAACTCAATTAAGTAGTTTCTTCCTTTTTCGCCTGGCTCATAACCCATATGGCGATAGCTCCGTTGCTCAAAGAACAAACGCGTTCTAAGTTCAGTAAGTGTTGCGTCCACTCCCGTAATAAGATAATAATTCTTGCTATTATCTGAAATGTCCTTCCGGAAATTATCAAAAGCTACCCTTTTCCCATTTCGGTAAAACCATTGTGAGTGAAAAACGTCAAAAAGCCCCGCGGTCTAAACCACGGGGCTTCAAAATCTCGCAAATTATGAATTCGTCAATATTAGGAAATGGTGGGCCATCGGGGATTCGAACCCAGGACGCCCTGATTAAGAGTCAGGTGCTCTACCAACTGAGCTAATGGCCCACATCACAGAATAATTATATTCGCGTTTATCGGAGGTGTCAAGGGCAAAAGTGGACCAGCTGTAGACTTTTATCGCCCCAAACTGTAGAAGGAACTGCAGCTTATGGCATAGCTCTCTGTGCTTTCTTTTCTTCCTCTCTTGTCCTTTTCAAGAGAAAGGGCTGCCTTATGGCAGCCCCGTTTTTTCTTCTAACGTTAGCGAATCACAATTCGCCCAGCGTCTGGCTCTGTTACAGTTGGATTCCCCAAGAAGTAATCAACCATGACATCCCTTAACATAATGCCAGTATCGGCAACAAGACGAGCATTGTTAAAGGTTTCATAGCCATCTCCACCAGCCGCTAAGAAATCATTAGTAGCCACGATGTAGTTGCGGTTCATGTCAATCTTAACTCCGCCGATTTCCACGTTAACCACCCTACTACCAGCTGGCGCACCAGGGTTCACCTCAAAGGTGATTCCCGAAACCTGCAAAAATCCACCGTTTTGGTCAGGCAAGAGACGCACTGAATGCTCTAGAGCCTCAATAATGTCTTTACCCTGCATTTCCACCACAACTAAAGTATTGTCAAAGGGAAGAGTAGTGTAGATGTCAGATACCTTAATGTCACCTGGATGAATGCTGGCCCTTATCCCGCCACCATTGGTGAGCGCAATATCGCTATCCACAGCGTTCCGGATAATGTCGGCAACTAAGTTTCCGAGGTTGGTCTCTCTAGTGCGAACATTCGCCCGTTCACCATCCCAACTCACATTGCTCTTACCTACAACTTGACTCAAGCGTTGCTGTACTTCGGCATTCCAATAATCAATAATGGCTTGCACGTCCTCATGTTTTGGAACGTCAGCAGTAACCGGAATCAAGAAACTATCATAATCCACAATCTTTCGGTCTTCTACCTCAAGACGTAAAAAGCCTAGATTATTGGCATACTCATGTGCCTGCACAATCAGCACACCATTGACTTCGCTGGCAGTGTCCAAGGTTGTATGACTATGTCCACCTACGATAACGTCCAACTCTGGAACAGCTTTGGCCAACTCCACATCCATACTATAACCAAGATGACTCAATACTATCAGCACATCCACGCGAGGACGGACCACTTTGGTAACCTTCTTCGCGATCGCGATTGGATCATGGAATTTCAAACCTTCCACATTCTTAGGATGGGTCACAATGGGAGTCTCTTGAGCGACTAAACCGATAACACCCACCTTTACGCCACCAATCTCTTGAATTAATGCACTGTAGCCGGCAAACAAAGAACCGTCTGCACGGGCCACGTTAGCGGCCAAGGTCGGGAATTTGGCATCTTCGATGCGCTGAGCCAATACTTCTTGCCCGTAGTTAAACTCATGGTTACCTGGGGTAAATGCGTTATAGCCCATGGCATTCATCACTTCGATGGAAGGAAGTCCACCAAAAAGATTGTCAATGTTCATCCCATGGATGGCGTCTCCAGCATCTAACAGTAAAATTTTGTCCGCTCCATACGTCTCGCGGATTTCGTCAACTAAAGAAGCCAACCGGACCCTACCGCCCTGCTCAACTTCTGCTCCTTCAGGGACATGGGATTCAAGACGAGAGTGTACGTCATTGTTGTGCAGGATGATAATCTCAGCTGCCCAAAGCGGTAAACTGACCGAAACCATCGCAACCAGAACTAACACTGTTACAAGCCAAGACTTTCTGAATTTGGCCCTCAAAAAATCGCCTCCCATAGTTAATTTGTGCAATTCATATTCTCCATTTATCTGTCTTTCCCTCTATGTTTGGAAAATTTACCCTCAATTTCGATACCAAGTAACAGGACAATGTGGCTTTTTATGGAACTAAAATGTTAGAACTCCCCTTAGGAAGGATGGAGAAGATTATGCGCAAAATCGGTATTGCCGTTACCACCCTCCTTTTAATTGTCGTGTTGGCCTTGATGCTTTTAAGTGCAGATTTATTACCTTTTTCGCTTGGGGAAGAAGATCAAACCAAACCAGCACTGGTGCCTGCTCGCTTTTCCAACATTTTGGAGGAAGAAACGGATCATGTTCTGGATGTAAGGCCACGCCTTGTTGCCAAAACCGGACTTGGGCACATCGTAGTTCAGGGAGGTCCAGTCAAGCATATTGAAGTGAAGGTCCATGCCGAAACCAAGGCTTCTACACCCAGGAGAGCCCAAGAGCTGTTGGATCAAATATCTATCGAAACCATAACCACTGACAACGAAAACCGTTTCATCGTCCATACGCCAAGAGTGCAAGCAAACGAGACTGCCAAGGCAGACTTAACCATCTTGGTTCCCAATGACACCAAGTTAGACCTGAATACTGCACTGGGCCAAGTTGAGGTCACTGGTTCAACAGGAGATCTCCGTGCCTTAAGTCAACTTGGTACCATTAAGGTAGATAATTTTCAGGGTAATGCTTATTTAGAAACCAATCTAGGGAACATTGAAATCTCTAATGCCGTCTTTGAAAAGGAGTTAGCCGCCATTTCCCAGCTCGGTGATTTGCGCATCCAGGCAAGCCTTGCTGAAAGGAATATACTAGAAAGCAGTTTGGGAGATTTAGAGCTACTTCTTTCGCCAGAAGAATCATATGTATTAGAGGGTAACCTTAGTCTCGGTAAATTCCAGATCAGAGTACCCTTTAAAGGGCAACAGAGTCACGATCATATAAAAGGAATTGTTGGTGAAGGGACGCAGCGCGGTTCGATCTCGGTAACCTTGTCCCTCGGTTCCTTAGAACTAAGACAAAATTAGATGGGAGAGATTGATGTGAATTATTCAATGGCCTTTTTGTCATGGTTTACGCCCATTATCCTCACTACCCTGGTGGTAGTTCTAGTCATTGCTTTGCGTTGGTTCAGCTACAAAGAACGGATGGCCATGATTGCTCAGGGGCTATCCATTGAAGAAAAAGGTGAACAGCCAGGTCGACACAAGCTCCTGTTAGCAATCGGTATTGTTCTAGGTTTGGTCGGTTTAGCCCTAACCATAGGTCTACTTACAATAGGTATGGGTCCTTGGTTATTAGTGGGATTGATTCCCCTTTTTGCTGGCTTAGCCTTAATTCTCACCAGCTTAGTTTTGAGGCCTGACAAACCACAACCTGTGGTGGAACCAGAAGAAATCTTGCCACCCCAAGAGCCGGAAGTACCGGAGTTCATTATCCAAGAAGAAGGGGAAGAAGAAAAGTTAGCCTAAATAAGAAGGAGGTGCCGCTTAGTTGCTGCACCTCCCTTTTATTCCCAGGCATTTACTCCAGCTGTGCAATTTATCTCTCAGCGTACAGAACCGGAACATCCACAGCGTCGCTTGCTGCCAGAAGTACGGCAACGTCACCTGTAAATCGGGGATTTGAGACAATAGTAAAATCTAGACCACGCTTCCGAGCTTCCACAATTAAGGGCATTGCGGCAGTTCTGGCTTTTTGATGAATCACCAGTTCAATTCCGCGACGATCCTTTAAGGAATCCTCCATTACCTTCAAACCCTCTTTAGTGCGTATCTGATCAAATGTAACTGCTTGAATCACCCGTTCCCTGAAAAAACCTAAATAACGCCTTTTTTCATCTGGGCGCAACTGAGGTCTACCATGAATACCCGTGGCGATGGTTTTCTCCAAATCACTTTTGTTATTAAACCTGTTCATTTAAAACCACCTCCATAACAAAAAGACACCTTAGCAGGTGTCCACAAGTGTCGAAATGGTGCCGGGGGAGGGACTCGAACCCTCACGGGCGCTTAGCCCAACGGATTTTAAGTCCGTAGCGTCTGCCATTCCGCCACCCCGGCACATCCACAGGTTATTATAGACTATTTATCCGACCTCGTCAACAGGAAATGCCAGCTTTCCATAAAGAAGATCCCAGGCGCTAACGTAGATTGTCTCCATACCCATGAGTTCAGCCACCTTTACCAATATGGCAGCACCAGATACGATCACGTCTTCCCTGCCCTCCTGGAGCGACGAAATCTTGCTACGCTCTGCTATAGATAGTCTGCCCAATCTATCGTAGATATCAACCAACTCTGCGAGGGAAAACGCATAACCGGTAACCCGATCATCATCGTACTCCACCAGTCCTTGCGCGATCGCAGCTAGGCTTGTTGCCGTACCTCCCACTGCAATTAGGCTCCGGGGACCAAGCACTTGGTTTCTTGAGACTAGGGGCTGAAGCAAGCGTTCAATCTCCTGCTCCATGCTTGCTCGCTCCCTGGTCTCGAGGGGATGAACGGTGATAAAACGTTCTAGCATACGCACAGCCCCAACCTGCACGCTACCTCCGCCTAAAAGCACTCCGCTTTTCAGTCCGGTGTAAATCTCGGTACTTCCTCCGCCAATATCGACTACGCTAACAGGATCAGACAGATTCAAATTTTGAACCGACAGTACTGCACCCTCAAAAGAAAGCTCCGCTTCCCTAGCTCCTGACAAGATTTCCAGAGTAACCCCGATTCTGTCTCGTACACGCTGAGCGAACTCCTTAGCATTGCTGGCATCCCGCACTGCACTGGTCGCAAAAACTGTCGTAGGAACATCTTGCGGAATCTTGGAAGCCAAATCCGCCAAGACATCCAACGTACGATCCATGGCCGATTCACTAAGCCTTGCGTTCGCATCTACTCCCTGCCCTAAGCGGGTAACTCGGACCTCTTTCGCAACTGGTGTAATATTATGTCCCTCTACTTTGGCAATTAATAGCCGTACCGAGTTGGTCCCGATGTCCAGAGCCGCCCTCACTGGTCGAACTCCTTGCATAGAGCATCGGGGCAGGAAAGTGGTTTAGCTAAGATCTTAACCACTTCGGCTCCTATTGGGTTTTCGCCTCGAGCCAAGTAATCTGCCAAATGCATATGCAGACACTTTACCCCATGTATACTACGACTTCCCCCCACACCACTTTCGGCAAGCACCCGGTAGCGTTCGGGATACTCTTGTTTCATCCGTTCTTGAACGTCGGCAGGAATTAACGCTAAACGCTCTTCGGCATAGCTTTGATGGCTTTTGGCAAGTTGCTCAGCAAACTTGGGGTCATCTTGAACGCGAGTTTCAAACTCGGCAATTAAGCCCTCCGCCTCTAGTAGCGCAACTTCTTTGCGCAAATATGGGCAGGTGAGCCAGTAGAGGGTGGGAAAAACCTCGATGTCAGAGACCAAGGCAAATACGGGCCGATTAACAATCACCTGGGGATAACCCCACTCACAGATCTTGTTAACCCCCAGAACACCCCGGGGATCCCTTCCGATCTGATCTTTAATCACAGCTAGAGTTTCCTTGCTCGGTTTTTCATACTTCAGAACATCACTTCCCTAGAGAAAAACACCTCCATTTGGAGGTGCTAGTTTTTGTTTAAGGAGAAAGGCCTAAAATATCAATTATTACCTTGCGCCCCTGCCTCCCCGTTTTGAGTCTTGACTTTTCTTCAGAGCTGTTTGCCTTTCATCGCTGTCCTTTAGGAATCTAGAGAGACGTTCCTCAAAGTCCACGGGACTAGTTTGCCTTTTGCGGGGACCGCGACGATCGCGAGAAGCCGCTTGTGGATTCGCCTGTTTAATGGACAGACCAATCTTACCTTCACTCACATTAATGACTTTTACTTTGACTGTATCATTCTCATTCAAATAATCCTTAATGTCTTTTACGTAGGCGTCAGCTACTTCAGAAATGTGGACTAAACCGGTCTTTCCGTTGGAGAGTTCTACGAATGCACCAAAATTGGTTATTCCCGTAACCTTCCCTTCGACAATGCTGCCGACATCGATTGACATACGTTAAAAAATTCCTCCTCTTGGATTTTGCCGTTGCAGGGCACTCG
>JAAZLQ010000287.1 GCA_012799255.1 Bacillota bacterium | reverse complement strand
ACAAATAAAAATCTTCAATCAACTGAGTGTCAAATTGATATTTCTGCTTTAGAAACTATTATTAAAGATTGCAAAGGAGTTTCAGGTGGATTAATTCCACTTCTTCAAAGAATACAAGATCAATTCACCTTTATTCCTCGGCAAGCTTTTAAACTGATTGATAAGGAGTTAAATATTCCAGAAAGCGAATCTTTAGGAGTAGCTACCTTTTATACTCAATTCAAATTAAATCCCACCGGAAAATACACCATCAAGATTTGTAAAGGGACAGCTTGCCATGTTCAGAATGCAAGTAAGATATTTGATGCCATCTCAGAATATCTGCAGATTAAAGCAGGGGAAACAACTGATGATCAATTATTTACACTTGAACTTGTTTCTTGTTTAGGATGTTGTTCTTTAGCTCCGGCTATCATGATTGGGGAAGAAACTTATGGAAAATTAGATGATCGAAGTGTAATTTCTATTATTAAAGAAATACAAAGCAGAGAGTCAAAATAGCTTATTTTTGTTATTATGAGTCAATTGAGAGTTAAAGTAGGTCTAGGAAGTTGCGGAATTGCTGCAGGAGCACAGAGGATATATGATCATTTAGAATTAATTCACCAAAAGAATCCAGAACAGTGGAGTTTGGAAAAAACCAACTGTATAGGAATCTGTTATTCTGAACCGTTGGTTCATATAGAATTCAATGACGAACTTTATATCTACGGAAATATTACACCTGTCGGAACAGAACAGGTAATTGAATCGTTTCTTCAACACAACACTCCTCCATCAGCTTTTTTAGTATACTCTTCCCAATTACCTGCCAGTGAAAATGATTTTATTAACAATCAAGTCAAATGGGCTTTAAAAAATTGCGGTATAATCAATCCTGAAAAGATTGAAGAGTATGAACAGATGGGAGGCTATCAGGCTGTTTTAAAAATTCAAAAGTGGAGTCCTGATCGAATTATAGATGAAATTGAAAAGAGCGGATTAAAAGGAAGGGGAGGAGGAGGTTTTCTTACCGCTACTAAGTGGAGGTTAGCTTCAAAACAAACCAAAAAAAACAAATATGTAATTTGCAATGCTGATGAGGGAGACCCTGGAGCTTTTATGGATCGTTCTATTCTGGAAGGTGATCCTCATGGAGTATTAGAGGGAATGATCATTGCAGGTAAAGCAATAGGAGCAACAAAAGGAATCATCTATTGCAGAGCTGAATACCCTTTAGCAATAAAAAGAGTTCAAATTGCAATTGAACAAGCCCGGGAAAAGAATTATCTTGGGAAGAACATCTTTGGTATTAGAGGATTTGATTTTGATATTTATATTAAAGAGGGTGCCGGAGCATTTGTCTGCGGCGAGGAAACTGCTCTCATTGCTTCCATTGAAGGCAAAAGAGGAATGCCTTCTAAAAGACCACCTTTTCCTGCAATAAAAGGAGTATGGGATCTGCCCACAGTGATAAACAATGTAGAAACGTTAGTTAACATACCCTCTATTATCAATAAAGGAGCTGAAAACTATGCACGATTAGGAACTGAAAAAGCCAAAGGGACTAAAGTTTTTGCTATTACAGGAAAAGTTAAAAAGTCGGGATTGGTTGAAGTACCCATGGGAACTCCTATTAGTACTGTCATTTATGATATTTGTGGTGGAACTGCCGATGGCAATAAAATTAAGGCGGTACAATTGGGAGGTCCATCCGGTGGCTGTGTTCCTGCTCATCTGTTAGATACCATTATTGATTATGATGCGATCATTGAAACCGGTGCCATTATGGGTTCCGGCGGAATGGTAGTAATGGATGAATCTACTTGTATGGTTGATGTTGCCAAGTTTTTCCTTACTT
>JAAZLQ010000391.1 GCA_012799255.1 Bacillota bacterium | reverse complement strand
GCAGTTGCTTCTTACATTGGCTCTAGCGCTGGGGTAAGCTATGTTTTAGCAGCAGTAGGAGATGCTTTTGAAGTTGGCTACGCACCTATTCCCCAAGAAGGACCTGTGCAGTACATCTCCCAATGGGGTAATAATCTGGTTTGCCTGAGCAAGGATGAGGAGCATGCTCGTGGAGCCTATGAGTTCATGAAGTACTTCATTTCCCAAGAAGTAATCGTAGATTGGGCCATCGCCTTTGGGGCAGTTCCAGCCTATCAATACGCGGTTGAAACGGATCGCTTCCAGGCTTTCTCCCAAGAGAACCTGGCTGTGAAGGCCCTCTTGGAAGAGGTTCAATACGTGGGCATGTTACCTAGCATTCCTGGTGCAGTGAATGTACGTACCGAAATTGATCGCATGGTGCAAAGTGTATCCTTGGGTGTTATGGATGCGGATACTGCTTATACAGCCTTTGTACGTGCTAGCCAAGCAGCTTTAAACCAATAACAGCGGAAGAAAGTCAAGGAGCGGCCCGAGCTTCACTTGGGCACTCCTTGATTTTGTGGTACCTAGCCCCTGGCGGTTAAGGTAGCACTTGGAAAAATTAGAAAGGAACGGGCCATGCCAAAACTCTTAGTGTTCTGCATTGATGCGCTTTGTTCATCAGACCTAGAATTTATGAGAACGCTGCCAAACTTCGGCCAGATCTTAAGGGAAGGTGCAGTTGTTGAAAAAATCGAACCCGTTTTTCCAGCATTAACTTATACCTGCCATACATCCATTCTTACCGGAACCTATGCGGGGCGCCATGGTATCGTCCATAACGAAATGTTGACTCGGGGCGGAAAGCGTGGTGCCCCTTGGTACAATATGCGAAGCCAAATCCAGGGAACAACCCTTGTAGATGTGGCTAAAGAACACGGGTTTACAACCTGCTCTCTCTCTTGGCCTGTTTCTGGAGGTGCTAACTGGGACTATAATATGCCCATGATCGTGCCTTATAACTATCAGGGGTATGAACCGGAAAAATGGTTGATTGGCACTGCCACCGAAAACCTCATGGGACGCTATTTCTTTAAACATGGACGTTACTTAAAGGGTCCTGATCGGAGTTTGGATCTATTCACAATGGCTCTGGCCCTCGATATTCTCGAAGACTTTGAGCAGCCTGACGTGATGCTGGTTAAGATGTGCGATCTTGATGGGGTGAGGCACTTCCATGGTGTTTATCACCAGAAAACCAAAGATCAGCTTCGCAAGCATGATGAGGAGTTAGGAGCAATTCTAGAGGCACTCAGGCGCAAGGGAACACTAGCTGACACGAATATTGTAGTATTAGGCGATCATGGTCAAGCAGATCTGGAAGATGCCTTTTTCCTCAATAATCTGTTTAAAGCTCATGGTTTGTTAAAAGCAGATGAGGAGGGTAATGTGACCTTTTTTGATGCTTTTTGCCATTCTGCAAGGCTAACTGCTTTTATTGAAGTAAGGGACCCTGAGGACCAGGCTTTACTGAGTAAAGTTCGGGAGCTCTTGGACAGTCTGCGCGCTGATCCAAGGGTTCAGCTGGATCTAGTTTTGGATGCGGCGGAAGCTGAAAGGGAATACGGCTTGACTGGCCCCTTCGATTTTGTGATTGAAAGTAAACGCCCGATCGTTTTTGACGAGAACACGCGGGGAGAGGCTCTGTGGGGAAGTGAGATTCCCGGTTTTCAGTTAGTTGCTGCAACCCACGGTGGCAGCCCCAAGCGGGAGGAAGTGACAACTTTCTTTGCTAGTGGGCCAAGTATTAATCAAGTAGTAGTGAAAGAACCCCGGTCTATGGTAGATTTGGCCCCTACCATGGCGCAGATGCTGGGATTTACTCTGAACGATGTGGATGGTGTACCAATTAAGGAGATTCTGAGGTGATTTTGTGCAGATAACGCTCAAGAACGTAACTAAACGTTTCGGCGAAACAGTTGCCGTAAACGATCTTTCCATCACTCTAGCTAGCGGAAAACTCACCGCATTATTGGGACCTTCCGGCTGTGGAAAGACGACGACTTTAAACATGCTCTCTGGCATTCTACCAGTGACCAGTGGTAAGGTGTTTTTTGATGAACAGGATGTAACCAATCTTCCCCCGGAGAACCGCAACATTGGCCTTGTTTTCCAGAATTATTCGCTTTATCCCCATATGACGGTACTCCAGAATATTTGCTTTCCCATGGAGATGAAGAAGATCCCCAAGAAGGAGCGAATTGAGCGGGCAGAAAAATTGGCGGAATTAGTACATATCTCAGCACTGCTGAAACGTAAGCCTGCTGAGCTTTCAGGTGGTCAACAGCAGCGGGTAGCTATCGCGCGAGCATTGGCCAAGGAACCACAGGTGTTGCTGCTTGATGAACCTTTATCTAACCTGGATGCTAAATTACGGATTGAAATGCGGGAAGAGATCAAACGTATTCAGCGTGAGGCCCAGATTACGACGGTTTTCGTTACCCATGATCAAGAAGAAGCAAGCAGTATTGCAGACGAAGTAGTAGTTCTGAAAGACGGTCTACTGCAACAACAGGGTTCTGCTCGATCCATATACGACCAACCTAATAATCTTTTTGTGGCTGATTTTCTCGGGACTCCACCGATTAACAAAATCACGGGAAGGATTGTCGGGGATTGCATCGCCATTGATGGAAGCGAGATCAAACTTCCAGTTCGACTACAACAAAAGTTGAAAGATGGGCTTCCTGTAGTTTTAGCGGTACGAGCAGAGAGCATTGTAGCCAGACCCAAGGAAGCCCTGTTTGAAGTTTCCGTGTTGGAACGTTACTCTCTAGGCAAAGATGAGCTTATTCGCTTTAGTGTAGGACGAGATCAACAGATGCGGGGTTTTGTCCCGAGTGAGCTAGAGGTTATGGAAGGTGAAAGCCTACCGCTTGCTCTCAAGAGCCAAGGGGTATTCCTATTTGATGCGGAGAGTGGGGAGAGATACGCATGATCAAAAAGAACAAGGATCGGGAGCCTGTAACCGCGAGAACTTTCCTTGAGCCCCTTGTTTTTCTCTTGCCTTTTCTCGTGGGTCTTGCTATCTTCACTGTTTATCCCTTTATTAATGTGTTTGTCATCTCTTTCAAAGAAAACTATAGTTTTATGACAGGCAGGTTCAGTGGTTTAGGCCTGGGGAACTATGCCAAAATCTTTGCAGACCCATATTTTCTCAATGCACTAAGGAACACTGGGCTGTACGTACTCTTTGTGGTTCCCATTGCAACCGTACTTTCACTCTTGATCGCAACACTGTTGAATGGGAAAATCAAGTTTAAGGGCTTGTTCCAAACCGCCTACTTTATGCCCATGGTTACCTCCATCACAGCGGTTGGTTTGGTTTGGAAGTGGATGTTCAATTTTGATTATGGTCTGATCAACTATCTACTTTCCCTATTTAATATCCAGGCGATTAACTGGCTAAACAATCCTAAGTACAATCTAGCAGCGCTCATTATTTATGGTATTTGGAACATGCTGCCTTTTACCATTATTTTGCTATTGGCAGGTCTTCAGAACATCAATCCTCAGTATTATACGGCAGCCAAGGTGGATGGGGCCAAGCCTGTGCGGATTTTCTACAGGATCACCATACCCCTTCTGGCGCCAACTATTGGTTTGACCATGATTGTTAACGTAATTTCAGCTTCGAAAGTGTTTAGCGAGCTATTTCCATTGTTTAATGGCAATCCCGGTTCTGCCTATTCGCTTTATACTATCGTGTACTATCTCTACGACAAGTTCTACAAGCAATGGCAGCTTGGGCTGGCGGCTGCAAGTGCTGTGGTCTTGTTCTTGATTGTGCTGCTCTTTACCATCATCCAGCTTGTTATTCAGCGCAAATGGAAGAATTATTGAGGTGATGGCTATGAAGACTATGAAAAAAACGTTGCTCTACCTACTGTTAATCACCGGGGCCTTGCTCATGGCTTTTCCTTTTTTCTGGATGATCATCTCATCTTTGAAAACAGCTGCGGAAGTTAATACCACTCCGCCGACTTTTTGGCCCCAGAGCCTGATGTTTGAGAACTACATCTACGCCTTTGAGAAGGCACCCTTTTTGATTTACTTTAAGAACTCTGTAATTGTTACTTTAAGCTGTGTAGCCATTACACTCTTTACCACCGTTTTGGCAGCTTTTGCTTTTTCTAGGTTGAAGTTTCCTGGACGCGATGTGTTATTTTCGTTGCTACTGGCTTTGATGATGATTCCTTTTGAGATTCTGATTATCACCAATTACACCACTATTGTCTCGCTAGGACTAATAGATACTTTAGTGGCGCTGGTGATACCTTTTACGGCAAGTATCTTCTACACTTTTATTCTCAGAAACTTCTTTCTCTCAATCCCAGACAGTCTCTATTATTCCGCTAGAGTAGATGGGGCGAACAATTGGCGCTATTTGTGGCGGATTATGGTGCCCATTGCTAAACCAGCTTTGGTGACTATTGCTTTACTAAACGCGATTGCGGCATGGAACTCGTTTTTATGGACGATGATTGCCACCAACACAACCGAAGTGAGGACTCTGCCCTTTGGGCTGTATGCCTTTATGTCTTCTAGTGGAATCCGCTACGAGCGTCTCATGGCCGCTGCTACGATTGTGGTTCTACCCATGTTGATTCTGTTTGTGTTCTTTAGACGCCATATTGTGGCAGGTGTATCCCGAGGCGGAATGAAAGGATGATCTTGAATGAAAGTCACACTTGATTTTCTCTGCCATGCTGATTTTTCTGGAAGATTGAGGAAGTCCAAGACTACACCGGGACTATCTGCCTTTTCTGCCACGGTGGAAAGTGTCAGAGAGCTTAACCCTGAGGGAACTCTCCTGTTAGATGCAGGTGATCACTTTTCTGTTAATCTCTGGGGTGGGCTTCCTGTAGTTAAGGCAGTGAACATGATGGGAACGGATGCCATGACCCTGGGTAACCATGAGTTTGATCGGGGGAGTGCATTTTTAGAGGAGTGTATTGCTGCTTGTGACTTTCCTGTGTTATGTGCCAATATTCATTACAAAGACGGCAAACCCATCAAGGGCACAGTTCCTTATACTATTTTGGAACGCCAGGGAGTTAAAATCGGAGTGCTAGGCTTGGTTACTGAGTATACTCCATTTATGGTGGAAAAATCTGCGTTTGAGCCCTTTAGTGTTTCCAGTTCCATTGAAGCAGCCCGGCGTTATATTCCCGAGATGAGAAAGCAAGGTGCCGAGGTTGTGGTAGCTTTAACTCACTTTCCTTTCTATATTGAGGAAGATGGAACGATCAGCGGGGAGTTGTGGGATGTGCTCAGCAACATTCCTCCCGTGGATATTTGCATTGGAGGGCACATTCCGGGAGATTATGCAGAGGTGCTGAATGGTACTTGCGTGATCAAAGCGGGATTTGCCGGTGAGAGTTTAGGTCATGTGCAACTAGTCTTTGATACTGAGACCAGAAAGATAGTTGATAAAAAATGTGGGATCCTTCTGACTGATTGGGATCAAGAAGGTAGGGCAGATGTTGCGGCCTACGCTCGTTCAGTTACCGATCCCTTTGAGGACTACTTTAACGAACCCTTGGCCCATGCTGAGGAAACTTGGGTTATGAAACTTGCGAGAGAGACCAAGCTTGGAGACTTTCTCGCAGATTGCATGCGTTTTGGTGGCCAGACTGAGCTGGCTTACATGAATGCCACTAGCGCCACGGGATCGATTGAGCCCGGTGTAGTTACTCGGGAAACTATCACCCTTGTCTCTGGTTACAATGATCCGGTCTGCGTCGGCGAGATTACGGGTAGGCAGCTTTATCAGCTGATGGAAATGGTCTACGAGCCTGAGCGTTTTGGGAACAACGCAGCCATTTTAATCTCTGGCTTTCATGCTGAGTTAGATCATACCAAACCATCACCCAATAAAGTGGTTCGGCTGAGTCTTCCAGATGGCACTCCCATCGATCCTGACCGCAGTTACTCAGTTGCCACCAGTGCGTATATGGCATCGGGAGGCAATGGCACCGCGGAGCTTGCTGAGCAAATCGCATTTCGTAAGCTGGATTTGCGTTTTCATGATGCGATTTTTGCCTACTGCAAGAGTCTTGGCAACCTAAGGGTGGAGGACTATCCTCGTTTTAAAGAAATCGGAACACCTGAAAACGATAATTCGCCGTTCTAGTAGCGACAACTAGGAGAGACCTGAAACAGGTCTCTTTTTTGGTGGATCATGGGGTGGAACTTGAATAAAAGGAAAATGCACCTCCGGTGCTAGATTTTGGTCTAACACCTGGGGTGCATTCCAGTTCGCATTTGGCTAGCTGTTTGTCTTGCTTGGTTTTTCTCGCTCGGATTTATACTGTTTGGGGCACTTCTGGATTGTTATTGGCAAAGTTTTGTAGAATGACAAGGGGTTCATATGCAGAGTTGTTCTTCACAACAATCCCCTCTTTGGCAGCCTTTTCGGATACAAAGAACTCATCACCGGAAGGTTGATCAAATCTCAGCATCGTGGGTGTTTCGCATTGGTAAACGCCAAACTGACCGTAGCCCTGTGTCAATAAAGCACAATAACATGCCTGATCGACTAGCCTTATGGTAGCTCCCGGGGCAACGGTGACTTCTTTGGCAGCCACCCATTCATTAGCATAAGAAATCCATTTTTCTGTTAAGCCTTCTTGACTCTCGGGTAGCTCTATCGGTTTGCGGAAGTATTTTTCT
>JAAZLQ010000174.1 GCA_012799255.1 Bacillota bacterium | reverse complement strand
GACAAAACACCCATCACGCAGCACGGTTACGCTGTCGGCCAAGGCAAAGATCTCATCAAGCCGATGACTTACGTAAATAATGGTTATTCCATTAGCCTTCAACTCGCGAATAATGTCAAAGAGCCTGTTCGCTTCTTGCGCGCTCAACGATGCAGTAGGCTCATCAAGTGAGATTACACGCGCATTGTGGAAAAGAGCTCTGGCAATAGAAACCATCTGTAGTTCACCTGTACTGAGTCTTTTTAAGCTATCTTCGCTTCTAAACTTACAGTGCAGACGTTTCAGGATGGCATTGGCTTTTTCATGCATTTTGGCGAAATCAATAAATGGACCCTTACGTGGTTCATAGCCGAGCGTAATATTCTGGCCCACCGTTAACTCTGGTATGAGGCTGATTTCCTGGTGAACTTTGGCAATTCCAAAGTGAATGGCATCTTGGGCGGAGTTGAAGTTGACTTGACTGCCGTCAATCTCGACGGAGCCATCGTATTCTGAGTAAACGCCATGCAAAATATTGAGCAAGGTGGATTTTCCTGCCCCATTTTCGCCAACTAAAGCCCGGATCTCGCCTTGGGCAATCTCAAAACTCACATTATCCAGTGCCTTAACCCCAGGAAATGATTTCGACACATTGATAAACTTAATCATCGGTTTGTGCGTCATCACATTTCACCTTTCTAGAAAAGAGGATAGCCCCAGGGCTATCCTCATGTATCAAAACCCTAATTTACGAATTCGGCCTCGGTCCAGCCAATAATTTCCTCTGCAGGTGTATCTACATTGGTGCTATCAATGAGCGCTTGTGGGGTCCAGATTACTCTAGGAAGTTCCTGTCCGCCAATAACTCTCAAGGTTGCTTCAACAGCGATTTGTGCCTTGTAGAATGGGAAGGAGTCGATAGTGGCATCCATTTCCCCAGCACGGATCGAATCATAAGCTTCTCCGATACCGTCAACACCAACGACTAGAATATCCTTACCAGAAGCATTTACAGCCTCTTGAACACCTAAAGCCATTACGTCGTTGTTGCAGAAAATTGCTTTCAAATCAGGATGCTGACGGATCCAGATTTCTGCCAAGTTTTTAGCCTTGAGGCGATCCCAGTCAGCGTTTTGCTTAGCAACAATTTCAATACCAGGTGCATTTTCGCTCATCCAGGTCTCAAAACCGAGAGTTCTTTGACGAGCAGCAAAGGCGAGTGGCATACCAACTACAATTGCTACTTGACCCTCACCATCCAATTTGTTGGCGATCCATTCAGCTGCCAATACACCATTGTCATAGGCACGAGGACCAACAAAGTTAGGTGCAATTTCGATAAGACCGTCATTTACGTTTACAACAGGAATATTACGTCTCAGGGCATTTTCAACACCTGGAACCAAG
Organism: Bacillota bacterium; assembly: GCA_012799255.1. Next base: position 2,268 of record JAAZLQ010000174.1, on the reverse strand, counting down.
TTACCATCGGAAATTGGAGAAAGTAGTAGTGCATCATAGCGTTGGTTGATCATGTTGTTTACGATGGCCAATTGTCCCTGTTGATCGCCTTCACCTTGAGCGGAGCGAACATCAACAGTAATATCATAACCTAGGTTCTGCAGTTTGTCCTGGATTGCCCAGTAACCTTCCCGCAGTGTTCTCCAGTATTCATTTTCAAAAGCTTTAGCTACTGCACCAAAAGTCAAAGATTCGTTATTGTAAGGAACTGCACCAAATTCAGCACGTAACTCTTCAAGAGAGATTCCCTCGGCATCGTCAGGATTGAATGCCAAGACGATGTTACTGGACAATGCTACCATTAATAAGACAAACAAGGCAATAAATCTTTTCATAATTTTCCTCCTCATTAATGTTGCTAGGCGCTTAGGCCAAGCATTTTAGTAAGATTTCTTGCGCGGCGATGGCATCATTTTTACTTACAATTGCATCAATGGTATCCATCCCCACTTTGTCAATCAAGCTCATGAAACGATTCAGAAGCTTGATATTAGTTGTACATTCAGCCACAGCCTCCTCCCTTACTGGAAATGTATCAAAATAGATGGTTCCATCATAGCGGTATTTTTTTACATAGTAGAGAAACTCGAGAGTTTGAATGAAACCTACCGAACCCACCATCAAACCGTCATCAGTCACGCCATATCCATCATTGAGGTGTACACCAAACAGTAGATTCTTTTCTGCTGCCAAAACCAAAGAGTAGGCAGGATTTTCGTGTTTCATTTTCATGTGGCAGTAATCCAAGGTTAAACCAACATTAGGCCTATTGACATCGTGAATCAGCAATAGTGTTGTCCCAATATCTCCTACCAAAGCAAAGGTACGTGGCTCATATGGTTTGTACTCGATACTCACCATAATAGATGGATCATGATCAGCAATTTCTTTAATTGCTTCCACTACTTGATTCCATGCTTTGGCATAATCGAGTTGGAACGGATAATCAAATCCATCATAGCCTAGCCAAATTGTGATTTGACTTCCGCCTAGTTCTTTAGTTAGATCTACCGCTTCAAAACACAGTTGTTTTGCTTCAGCTGCGATCTTGGCGTCGGAGTTGCCAAGCTCACCATTCTTGAACTGATCTCTAAAGCGTAAAGCCAATCCATTGACCTTCAGATTGTTGCGCTGAAGTGCTTTTTTCACTTCCTCCAAATCCTGACCGATAAAGTGTTCAGGATAGTTCAGATCGACATGTGTCAAGCCTTCGATGGCGCCCAGTCTATCTAAGACGTCGATTAACGTTCTACCATCGGTGAAGAATGAGTTGATGCGAGTCGCTAATTTCATATCTTGTCTCCTTGTTGTATTACTGAGTTCATTATAATTAACGTTTCATTTTCTGTCAATACTTTGCACGGATTTTCATTTCTTGTCATCAATATCAAGATTAATGGGCCTGAATGGGCTATTTATCGAAAACCTGAAGTACCTTTCCAAAAAAAGTGTTAAGTGTAGTGTGTGAAAAACACAAATAAAAAACCATCAAATCTTACGATCTGATGGTTAGCCAAGATTTCGAATTAATAAATCATGGTGAGCAACGGGCGGTTGTATCATCCATGATGTAAGTGACGTGTTGTCACAGATAATTCGAAACTAACTAGCTCTTTTTGTAAAACCCTGGGCTCCAAGCAGGGAAACTGTAGTACGTCTTAAGTTCCTCATCTAACCTCATCAAAGAAACGGATACTCCAGCCATTTCTTGACAAGTGGCATAGTTTCCGAGTTCGTGATCGTAAACTCGAACGTTTCTCCTGTCTAACTCCTGTAGTACTCTACGCATACAGATATACAGTTCCATACGTGTCGTTGATCCATACCCATTGACTAAAATGCAAACCTCATCATTTTCTACAAAAGGCAAATCTTCAATTATCAGGTCTAAAAGTTCATCTACTAACTCATCATCCGATCTCATTTTACCTCTCCGTACTCCCGGCTCACCATGAAGTCCCATACCAATCTCCATTTCATCATCGGCTAACTGAAATGTTGGTTCATCTACCCCCGGAATGGTTCCAGGGGATACTGCTACGCCCATAGTACGAACATTATCTCTAGCTTTGCGAGTTATTCGCGTCACTTCGTCAAGCGACAAACCTGCATGACAGGCAGCTCCCGCTACTTTAATAACAAATAGGTCTCCAGCAATTCCTCGCCGATCTTCTATCCTATCTTTCGGTGCGGAAGCAACGTCATCCATTACCCTGATAGTAGTGGTTT
>JAAZLQ010000397.1 GCA_012799255.1 Bacillota bacterium | reverse complement strand
TATCTCTTTAAACTCTTCTATTTTATTCAGGTTTTTCTCTACTGCATTGTGAAGAATATTTGTATCAAATCCTGCATCAATATAACCTTCCTCTATGGTTTTCAGATAATTTTCTGATGGATTCCCCAGCCTATGGCCTGCTGTCATTATATAAATCATTGCTGTAGTTTTGTGATCACCTATAGTGATATCAACTCCAGCCTTATCATAAAAACTAGGATATCCTTCATATCTGTCAAGTGCTTTCTCATCATCAGGCTTGATACTCCATAATAAAACTGGTACTGTACTTCCTTTACAAGGTTCTACAGTTGCTACTGCATTATGTCTTGACCCACGGAACACAAGCTCATAATCTTTCAGTTCCGATGTTCCAATGACTCTTGCAGTAGGGCATCGGTGTTTCATCTGATTTAAGTTTAGGTTGCTTCCATAGGCAATATATAGTTTATGAGTTGAGTCTTTATCCATCTTTGTTTCTTCCATCTTAACCCCCTACTGATTCATAGACATAGTAAAAGCAGGAGATTCATCTTCCTCCTGCTCATCTATTTCCATATTATTATTTTCAGTTTCCATAGTTTCTTCCTCTACTAAAAGTTCTTCTACTCTCTTTTTTCTTAGTCTTTCTTTTTGTGCCTCTGCCTGTTCTGGTGATTTCCATGCAATATTTCCTTCTAAGTTATCTAAGAGATGTTTTCTTGCTGTCTTGAATTCATCTCCTATCATCCCTAAACGAAGAAGCCACACACGGAATGTATATTTCTCATTTTCAGATATAGTTTTTATTGGACTTGCAGACCTTTGATTGTGAGCTTGGGCTGTTATTGCCATACAAAACTGTATATATGCTTTTAATTTTCCAGCATGTAAAGACCCATTAAAGGCTCGAAACTCTATTGTTCCTTTTTGAAAAACTGAATGTAGATTCAGACATCTATACCTGCTGTCATGGTAATGCTGATGGCTTCCATCCCTTCCCTTGTACCAAAGACTTTGAATTCCACTTATTGTTTTTGGTTTCTGTTTATTTAACTTTTCCAAGAAATCCTTATCAATCTTTTTGCAATAACGGTTCTCCCTCTCTGAATCTACCTTTAATGCCTTATATATTATATCTTCTTTTGCTGCTACAATATTCACAAGATTTCTAAGCTGGTAAGCTTCAAATGGTGCTGCATTGATGTGAATATGGATTCCGCAGGACTTATTACTGAAGGCTCCGGCCTCTCTTAGCTTTCGTATCATCTCTTGTACCTTTTCTATATCTTCATACCTGCAGATGGGACTGACAAGCTCTACACTATATTCTCTGTCAGCTAATTGTTTTCTATTTCCTACCTTTTTCTGACACTTAATACTGCCATCACTTACAAGTTTCCACTTCCTATCCTCATTATCTCTTACACTATAAGTACCATAACCCCCTCCTTCATGATTAACAGTAGAGCCAAGATATTCAGCAATTACTTCAGCAGCTCTCCTTCTTGTTATGCCTGTCATTTCAACTTCTATTCCAATCTTCTGCTCTCTTAAATCCACATATCCACCACCCTACCATTGTTTCTTCCCTTCGATAATGTCCTTAGCATTGTGAAACCCTGCATATTGAGAAACAGTTATAATATATTCTGTGAGTCTTTCATTCCTCCAAGCATCTATTAGTTGACCATGACATAGATCATGGAGTTCATTTATTTTTACTATAGCCCTTTCAATATTTAAAGCTATCTTCGTGAAATCTCCATTAGAGAGCTTTAATCGGTCAATATATTCATTAAGAATATTGTCGAACTCATCAATATGTCCTTCGCCATATTGGTTATATGCAAGGAATGGATTTTCATATTCTTCACCATTAATACAGTACTTTATCTGTTTCAATAATCTTGGACGATTCCTATTTTCTGCCTTTAGATACTGCTCCATAAAACAAAGCAAGTCATTATCTCTATCTGGAGTATAGCTGATACATACCCTCAAATCATCCATAATGCCTTGCTTTTCTTCTCTATAAGATTCAATTTTCTCCTGCCTTTTTAACCACTGATCTTTTTCAATAATCACTATCTTCCGCCTGCCT
>JAAZLQ010000015.1 GCA_012799255.1 Bacillota bacterium | reverse complement strand
TCCTTTCCAGAACTCGAGGCATCAAGGCAAAAACAGAAGGTGTATACCCCCTTGTTGCAGGCGGTTCACCGATAGCCAAACCAACTTCTCTTTGGGCTAATGCTAACCTAGTAACCGAGTCCATCACAAAGAGCACATCTAAACCCAAGTCCCGGAAAAACTCAGCAATAGTTGTGGCAACCATGGCTCCCTTGATGCGAACAAGGGCAGGTTGGTCCGAGGTAGCAACCACAACTACTGAACGGGCTAAGCCTTCGGGACCTAAATCCCTTTCGATAAACTCTCTCACCTCGCGACCACGTTCACCGATTAAGGCAATGACGTTCACGTCAGCATCTGTTTTACGGGCCATCATACCCAGTAAGGTACTCTTGCCCACACCGCTTCCCGCGAAAACGCCGATCCGCTGTCCCCTACCACAGGTTAACAGGCCATCAATGGCACGAACACCTACAGATAGATGGGTCTTAATACGCTGTCTTTCAAGGGGCTTGGGAATCTTGCCCTGAACCGAAAGATACTTAGTTACAGGAACATATCCCTTGTTGTCCATAGGTTGTCCAAGTCCGTCTAAGACTCGCCCTAAAAGTGCTTCGCCCACGGGAACCAGTAATGGGGAACCGGTGGCGGTGACTAAGCTCCCAGGTCCTATACCAGTTAAATCAGAGAGTGGCATTAAGAGTACCCTTTGATCTCTAAACCCCACCACTTCTGCCGGCAAACCCGGTCCCTTCCGGGGCTTTATATAACATAACTCTCCAATATCAGTAGTGGGTCCGATTGACTCAATCGTTAACCCAACAATTTTACTTACTCGTCCACTATGAATGGTATCGTTGACTTGTTCGAGATGACGTTGGTAATGGGCCACCCGAGGCGAAAGATGATCAATCATTCTCATAATAGAGCACTTCCAATAAGTGATGGGCCAATTTACCTAAACGACTCTCTAAACGCGCATCAATGAGCCCGCTTTCAGACTCAATTAGGCAGCCCCCCTGAGTTATGGTTTGATCTTGGTCAAAAGTCAACTTAGTCCGGGTGGCAATTTGCAGATCATCCTCATGTTCCTGCAGTAACGCGTAATCTAGTGGACTTAAAAGCACTACTACTTCATCTACTTGCCCCAGACTTGTTAGAGCATCCTTGATTATGGGCTGTAGCCACGAGATGTCATTTTCAACAGTTTTCCTCACTATTTTATCGGCAAGAAGCAGGCTAAGCTTTAGAAAGTCGTCTTCGAGGGCTGCTAGGTTCGTGGCCCTAACCTTGACTGCCTCTTCAACAAACTTCTCCAAGGTGGCGAGCAAATCAACTGCTTCCTCACGAGCTTGATCACGGCCCCGTGCCAAACCCTCTTCATAACCCTCATGGTAACCTTCGGAGAATCCAGATTCTTTAGCTTTCAATCGTAGGCTTTCTAACTCTTGTTCCACTTCCTGCATTCGATTTCTAGCCATTTCTTCGGCCTCAGCCAAAATTTCTCCAGCCTTACGCTGAGCGTCTTCTATTAAGTTGGTAGCATCCAAAATGGTACCAGTGGAGGTGTTGTCATCTGCAAGCGAATGGTGTAAATCCGGCAAAGGAGCGGCAGGAATTACTGTCTGAGTATCGTTAGCTACCAGAACCTTTAGTTCAGCAGCTTTAATGATCTTAGACAATTACCTCGTCCTCCCCTCCGCGCGCAATTATAATCTCGCCAGTATCTTCTAAACGACGGATTGTAGCCACAATTTTTTGCTGTGTTTCTTCGATGTCACGCAAACGTACCGGCCCCATGTAATCAATGTCTTCTTTTAACATCTCGGCTGCCCGCTTGGACATGTTCTTGTAAATCCGAGCAGAAACCTCTTCACTGGCAGTCTTAAGGGCAAGTGCCAAGTCTTTGGAATCCACTTCACGCAAGACCTTTTGAATGGACCGATCATCAAGAAGAATAATGTCTTCAAAGACAAACATCCGTTTCCGGATTTCTTCTGCCAGTTCAGGTTCTTCTTCTTCTAGTGCATCAATAATGGTTTTCTCGGTTGCGCGGTCTACCATATTTAAGACATCCACGGCAGACTCAATTCCACCAGCTAGAGTATAGTCATCCATAACAAAGGCAGATAACCTCTGTTCTAATGTACTCTCAATTTCCTGAAGTACCTCGGGGGTTGTCCTGTCCAACTTGGCCAAACGCCTAGCCACATCTACTTGTAGCTCAGGACTCAAAGAAGACAGAATCAAACCAGCCTGTTCAGGATGTAGATAGGCCAAAATCAGAGCTATCGTTTGCGGATGCTCGTTTTGAATAAAGTTGAGTAACTGTCCTGGATCAGTTTTTCTCGCAAAGTCAAAGGGCCTCACCTGCAGTGAAGCAGTGAGTCTCTTAATAATATCTTCAGCCTTAGAACTACCTAACGCCTTTTCGAGCAACTCCCTAGCATACTCTATGCCGCCATGTTCAAGATATTCCCGGGCCATCATCAGATCGTGAAACTCTTCAACCACCGCATCCCTAATATCGGGTTGAATGCGCTTAAGGCTGGCAATTTCTAAGGTTAAATCTTCAATTTCATTCTCTTTGAGATGTTTAAATACTGAAGCAGAAAGCTCTGGACCCAAACTCACCAAAAGAACGGCCGCTTTCTCCTTACCACTCATTTTACGAGTCCTCATCGCAGACCCTCCTACTCATCAACCAGCCAAGATCTCATCAAAAGTGCAACCTCTTCCGGCTTTTCTTCTGCTAGTTTCTTAACTTGCTTACGCATATTAACCGCCTCACGCTCTTCAGGAGTCAGTTCGCGCTCTGGAATCTCATCAATTTGGTCATCAACAATAATGTCCAAACTGGCCGCGACTGGCACTTCCTCAGGAATTTGCCGTCTAGAACGTATCACTATAACTCCAACAGCTAGCAGTACCAACACAGCTACAAGAACAACCCAGTACATGGGAACTCCGGCGGGAGCCGTTGGAAGCGGGGCTTCCTCAGCAAACGGACTTACCTCGAAGGGCACACTAGCCACATAGATGCTGTCACCACGGCTAGGATTTAGACCTGTGGCGCGCATCACCGATTCTTCAACTGCTGCTAGTTGAGTGGAGTCTAGATCGCCATTAATCCAGACTGATACTGCTAAATTAGTAACCTGTCCTGGCAAAACTGTAGAACGGGTTTCGGTTCTGTTCACTTCATAATTCGTGGTTGATTCGCTACGGTTCCATTCAGTCGTTCCTTCTCCTCCTTCGAGAAAAACATAACCAGGAACATTGGAATCAACTCCAGGTACACCCCCTGCACCAGTGGAGGTACCGCGGTAAGACTCCTCAAAACTTTGGGTGCTACGAACAATTCCTTCCCCTTGATAAACGGGCGAAAAAGTTTCACTATACTGCTCTAGTAAAGCAAAGTCTAAAACCGCATTTACCCTACTTACAACATTGCCAAATCCAAAAATCCGCTCCAACATTGCAACTATGCTGTTCTCCAGCTGTTGCTCATATCGCCACTGCATCTCGTAGCGGTCTGTAATTTGCCCTAAATCTCCTAAAACTGGCGAGTTCAAGACTGCCCCCCTTGAATCGACAATTGTCACATTTTCAGGAGACAAGCCTTCTACGCTACTAGCAACTAAATTGGCAATGCCACGAACTTGATTAGCATGCAACTGAGCTCCTGGCTTTAACTGCAATAAAACAGAAGCGGTTGCCGGCTGACTGTCCTGGACAAATAAAGAACGCCGCGGCAGAACAATATGGATACGGGCGTCAGCAATTTCATTAATCTGACGAATAGTGCGGGTCAACTCTCCCTGTAAAGCCCATTGATAACGCAATTGACGATCTGCCTCTGTCTCGCCCAATCGGGTTGTGTTAAAAATCTCGAAACCTACTACTCCCCCTGTGGGCATCCCTGAAGTAGCCAGAGAAATCCTGGTTTCAAATACCTGGTCCTCCGGAACCAAGACGGTCGTCCCGCCTTCTGCTAATTGATAAGGGGTGCCCCGTTCTTGGAGTGCAGTTACAACCGCCCCCGCATCATCAGGACTCAAGCCTGAAAAAAGCACCTGATACTCTGTGCGTGACAAAAGTGCTAAGAGAACCAGCGATAGAAAGACACCTAGAACGAAAATGCCTGTACCGATCTGCATTGGACGCGACAACTTCCCCCAGGTCTCTCTTATTGACTCTAGAATATTGTTCATATGTACACCCACCTAGCTAAACTTGCATGCGAGTTATTTCCTGGTATGCCTCCAAGAGCTTAGTACGAATGGCCATGGTCAGCTGAAGGGCCAGATTTGCTTTTTCAGCAATGATCATGGCATCATGAAACTCTATGTCCCCCGTTAACAACTGGGTAAAGGCTACATCACTCTGTTGCTGCAGAGTGTTCACCTCATCAAGTGCCTCTAGCAGATGGCTTTGGAAACTCTGTTCCGGCTTCTGTACCTGTCCCAACTTGGGAGATAGCATACTACTCTGCGGAACAGCATTAAGCTGAATCTTCATCTAAATCACCCTCCCTAACGACCGATTTCCAAGGCACGTTGGGCCATGGATTTAGCAGAATTCAGAGCAACAATATTAGCTTCGTAGGCCCTTGTTGCAGTAATCAGATCTACCATCTCTTTCACAACGTGAACATTAGGCATTTCAACATAACCATCCGCATTGGCATCAGGATGTTGCGGGTCGTAAACCAACCTAGGTGGAGATGGGTCGCTAACGACACCCACAACTTGCACTCCCTGACCTTGTGCTCCCCGCCGCATAACACTGGGAACACCTCGCATAGATTCATCCAGAATAGGAGCAAAAACGGGTACTTGACGCCGATATGGTCCACCATCGACAGATCTGGTTGTATTAGCATTAGCTAAATTATTGGCAATTGTATCCATGCGCAACCGTTCAGCGGTCAAACCGGATGCTGCAATTCTAAACGTCTTAAAAACGCTCATCCTCTACCTTCTCCCTTCTCCAATCACGGAGCGGATTTGCCCCAACTTACGACTAACAGCATCAATTAAGGAATCATAATAAAGTTGGTTTTCCAAAAGCAACACTCGCTCCCGTTCAGGATCAACATTATTTCCATCATTCCGCATAGTCGTGGAGTTGTCTTCCACAATCGAAAAGAGCTCATTCCGCTGACTGGATGTAGATGTCCCGGCCAAATGGCGCGGATTAGTTCTCGTAAGCCTGGACTGTTGCACTTTACTCAGCTCATTAGAGAACGAAGTGGGATTCGCTACAACATCGGAACGTTTAAATCCTGGCGTGTTCACATTGGCCAGATTGTTGCTCAGCACATTATGCCGCAATGTTGCCTTGCCTAGACCAGAATTTAACTTGTCTACTAACTTAAACACCTAGGTCCCTCCTCGTTAAGCCAATCACAGGTGAATAATATCTTGCGAACCGAATTCGACAAAATGAAGGGAAGTCCTGCATTCATCGATCTTTGGAATGAGAAAAGGGGAGAGTGCTATATAGTTCTCCCCCCCAACCTCTATATTATGTTCTTGATGATCCGTAGAAATCCTACTTCATTTTCGACTTTTATCGAATCTTTATCACAAAATATAGCGAGTAAGATCTCGATCTTGGGCAACGTCCCCCAATTTCTCTCTGACAAAGTCCGCATCAATTACTACCTTGGTACCCAGGGCTGCCTCAAAGCTTACATCTTCTAAAAGACGTTCTAATACTGTGTGCAACCGTCTAGCACCAATGTTTTCGGTATTCCGATTAACCTCCTCGGCTATCTTGGCAATGGCGATAACACCTGCATCAGTAAACTCCAGTTCTACACCCTCGGTTCCTAAGAGGGCCACATACTGCTTAGTGAGCGAGTTTTGTGGTTCAGTTAGAATGCGCGCAAAGTCCTCCGCCTTTAGACTCTCCAGATTCACCCGAATCGGAAAACGCCCCTGTAACTCTGGTATCAAATCTGCGGGCTGAGAAATGTGAAACGCTCCGGCCGCAATAAACAATATATAATCAGTCCTCACAGGTCCAGCTTTGGTAATAACAGTACTTCCCTCAATAATTGGAAGGATATCCCTTTGTACACCTTCACGGGACACATCTGGTCCCCTTTGATCCGAAACCGCAATTTTGTCGATCTCATCAATAAAAACTATGCCCGACTCTTCAACTAAAGCGACTGTTTCTGCCATGATCTCATCCATATCCAAGAGCTTCGTCGCTTCTTCTTGCAATAAAATACTCCTTGCTTCGCGCACTGTCACCTTACGCTTCTGCGTCTTCTTAGGCAAGAGATCCCCAAGCATTTCTCGGAAGTTCGCCCCCAATTCATCCATGCCGGAGCCTGGCATCATCTCCCAAAACGATGACGGGGATTTTTCGATAGTAACTTCCACTTCCCTGTCCTCATACTCGCCCAATCTCACTAATTCTCGTGCTTGTTTACGTTTAGCTTGAAGCTCCTCATCCACCTCGGTCTTCCTGTGACTGGTCTGTGAAGGTTGAGTCAACCCCCAGAAGAGATCCATCGGATTAACAGTGTTGGAAGAACTAGGACTCGGTACCAATAGTTCTACCAAACGCTCTTCAACCAATGACTCTGCCCTATGCTCCACTTCTCTCATTCTTTCCGCTTTCACCATGCGCAGAGCAACATCAACTAGTTCCCTAATAATAGAATCAACGTCCCGACCAACATAACCAACTTCAGTAAACTTCGTTGCCTCAACTTTTACAAATGGTGCATTGGCCAATCTGGCTAGACGTCGCGCAATTTCAGTCTTTCCCACACCAGTAGGTCCGATCATCAGAATATTCTTGGGGAGAATATCGTCACGAAGTTCCGCTGGCAGCTGTTTGCGTCGATATCTATTTCTAAGGGCAATAGCTACCGCCCGTTTGGCATCTCTTTGCCCGATAATATAACGGTCTAATTCGGATACTATCTCCCGTGGTGTCAGTTCCACTCTATCACCCTTCCTCACAGTTCCTTAGGCAAATCAACAATGGAGATTCTATCGTTAGTGAACACACAGATCTCCGATGTAATGCGGAGTGCCTCCAAAGCTATCTCCCGCGCAGAAAGCTCGGAGTGATTTAACAATGCAAGCCCTGCTGCCATGGCATAGGGACCTCCCGAACCAATCGCTAAAACTCCTTCATCAGGTTCAATAATGTCACCAGTGCCTGAAATCACTAAGGTAGTCTCCCGATCTGCCACCAACAGTAACGCCTCCAACTTGCGTAAGTAACGATCGGAACGCCAATCTTGACCCATTTCCACTGCAGCTCGCACCAACTGATTTGAATGGTCCTTCAACTTCCTTTCAAACCTCTCAAATAGGGTGATCGCATCAGCGGCCGACCCAGCAAAACCTGCTAGAATCTGTCCGTCGGATAAGGTCCGCACTTTGGTTGCACCATGCTTGATCACCGTTTTTTCACCTAAAGTCACTTGGCCATCACCGGCCAACACTACCTCACCGGCTTTACGCACTGCTATAATGGTTGTGGAGCGAATATTCATCAGTAGTCCCCCTCTTCAAAACTAAGCTCGTGGATGGGCCCGATTATAAACGGATTTGAGATGACTAGTAGTTACCTTGGTATAAATCTGGGTTGTGGATAAACTGGAGTGACCTAGAAGTTCTTGGATAGAACGTAAATCAGCACCATTGTCTAGCAAGTGTGTAGCGAAGGTATGGCGAAAGGTATGGGGAGAAATATCTTTATGGAAGGCCAATAACGAAGATAACTCCTCTAATACATATTGCACGCCCCTTGGTGTCAGGCGATGCCCCCTAGAATTAACAAAGAGAGCTTCCTCTTTCTTCCCTTGGAGCAACTCTAAACGATAACTCAGCAAATAGTTATGCACGCTGATCAACGCATATTCACCAAGAGGTACAATCCGTTCCTTACTCCCTTTCCCCATCACTCGCAAATAATGATTTGATGCATCAAAATCCCCGACATTTAAGCCAACAAGTTCCGAGACCCTGATTCCAGTTCCATACAGCACCTCGAAAATGGCCCGATTTCGCTCCTGTAAGGCCTTGGTTTTTCCAGGCATTGCTCCTTCGAGAAAGCGATGAATCTCATCCATGGTCAGTACTTCCGGAATTGTCTTATTCTGTTTGGGGGTGCCTAAGTTGAGGCCAAAATCGTGATTGATGACACCTTCCAAGAACAGATAGCGACTGAACCCGCGAATACTGGCCAAACGTCTAGCCAAGCTTGAGCGGGCATAACCTTCTCTAGTCAAAAGAGCCAAATACTCACGGACCAGGTACTTGTCCACTTCCGCCAGGTTTTGGGGCTTACCAAGTAGATCAAGTTGTTCATAAATAAAGTGCAAAAAGTGGGTCAAATCCCGTTCGTAGGACTGAAGAGTGGCGGGGGCAAGATTGCGCTGAACCCGCAAATAAGTAATGTAACGTTTTAGATTCAGCATAGCCAGCCCTCCCTAGATTGACTTCCAAAACGCACCTAACTCTTGCATCGCCCGTACAGTATAGGCAAGCTTTCGCTCCTTTTTTCCTCGGACAGGCGGATCGAGTGGTGGTAAGATCCCGAAATTGGCATTCATGGGTTGAAAATGATCCGGATCCGCTGTGGCAATGTAATTGGCTAAACTACCGAGCATCGTGTCCCGGGGCAGAATTAAAGAGTCTTTCCCAGTAACCATTCTGGCAGCATTCACGCCTGCTAACAGTCCAGATGCGGTACTTTCCACATATCCTTCTACACCGGTTATTTGACCTGCCAGAAAGATACTTTCCTCATCTCTAAACTGGAAATTGGCCTTTAGCACTTTAGGAGAGTTTATGAACGTGTTCCGATGCATTACCCCATAACGAACAAACTCCGCTTCACGGAGGGCCGGAATCATCTGAAACACCCTTTTCTGTTCTCCCCATTTTAACCGAGTCTGACAGCCAACTAGATTGAACAGAGTTGCTTCGGTATTCTCCCGTCGCAATTGAAGAACTGCATAAGGTCGCCGTCCATCTCGGTCGGTAAGACCAACTGGCCTAAAGGGACCATAGCGCAGGGCATCTTCTCCCCTTTTTGCCATAACCTCCAAGGGTAAACAACCCTCGAACACGGTTAAGCCTTCATTAGCTTCGTGATCATGAAGGGGGGCTTCTTCTGCCGTGACTAAAGCCTGCCAAAACTCTTTATACTCTTCTTTCGTCAGTGGACAGTTAAAGTAATCGGCGGTGCCTTTACCATAACGGGCTGCCCAAAACCCTTGATCATAATCAACCGTTTCTCCTAGAACAATCGGGGCTGCCGCATCGTAAAAGTAGAGGTTTTCACTCTTCGTAAGCTCCTTTAGTGTTTCTGTGAGGCTAGGACTCGTCAATGGCCCACTAGCCACCACAACGATACCCTCCGGAAGTGTTTGACATTCTTCTCTGAGGATCTCAATCAACGGATGCTCTTCTAATCGCCTGGTAACCTCCTTAGCAAACTGGTCACGATCCACTGCCAATGCTCCCCCAGCCGGTACCTTAGTCCGCTGCGCAACATCGATGATCAAGGATCCCATTAGTTCAAGCTCTTTCTTTAGAAGCCCTCCGGCAGTACTTTCTACTGTGGATCCCAAGGAGTTGGAACAGACCAACTCGGCTAAGTCTCCAGTTTCATGGGCTGGCGTCTGTACTCTGGGGCGCATCTCGTAGAGGGTCACTTCAATTCCCCTTTGGGCAATTTGCCAAGCAGCTTCGCTACCAGCCAATCCCCCGCCAATAACTGTGACCTTAGGCATTACTTTTCACCTCCAGGACACTCCTTGTTCACGCAAACCGGATCAGTACCTTCCTTGCGTATCACTAAATTGCTTTGACAATGGGGACAGAGTTGGGCCACCGGACGCTGCCACGAAGTAAAATTACAATCAGGATAATTGCTACATCCATAAAAATAACGGCCGCGACGTGTCCTCCTACCAACGATCTGACCATTTTCCCGCCCTTCTCGCTTGCAGAGCTCACACTCCACCCCTATTTCATCTAAAATGGGCTTGGTGTTCTTGCATTCGGGATAACCGGGACAAGCCAAGAACTTACCGAATCTTCCTAACTTATAAACCATATTGCGTCCGCACTTATCGCAGATTACATCGCTTTCTTCATCTTTAACTTCTATGCGTTCTAGTTCCTCATGGGCCTTCTCTAGATCCTGAGCAAATGGTTCATAGAACTCGCGGATCACACTTTGCCATTCAAGTTCGCCTTCCTCAATATGATCTAGCTTTCCTTCAAGCGAAGCGGTAAAACCAATATCTAATAACTTCGGGAAGTTCTCCGCCAATAAGTCCACCACGATGATCCCAAGTTCTGTTGGTCGGAAACGTTTTTCTTCACTGTATACATAACCGCGTCCCACGATCGTATCAATAATGGGCGCGTATGTACTAGGCCTACCTATACCTTCTTCTTCCAAGGATTTAACCAGCATAGCTTCGGTATAACGTGCAGGTGGCTGCGTAAAATGTTGCTCTAAGTTTAGTTTTTGCAGCTGAGCATTCTCACCCACTTCGATCTGGGGTAGGAGGCGCTCCTCATTATCATTTGGTAGAGTGGTTGAATCGCTACCTTCCTGATAGATCTGCAAAAAACCAGGGAACTTCAACTGAGAGCCTGTGGCCCGAAAAACATAGTCCTTTACCTTAAGGTCTACCCTGGTTGCATCAAAAACCGCCGAGCTCATCTGGCTAGCCACAAAACGTTCCCAGATTAGTTTGTACAACCTAAATTGATCCCTGGAAAGATATTGCTTGATTTCAGCTGGTACTAGTTGTACCGAGGTGGGTCTGATTGCCTCATGGGCCTCTTGGGCGCCCTTTTTGGACGCATACTTCCTTGGACTCTTAGGAACAAAACTGGAACCGTGGGTGGTTTTGATATAATCTCTGGCTTCCTTAATCGCTTCTTCAGAAACCCTAGTGGCATCCGTCCTCATATAAGTTATCAGACCTAAAGTCCCGAGTTTCCCCATGGCTAGGCCTTCATATAACTGTTGGGCAACGCGCATTGTCCGTTTAGCGGAAAATCCTAATTTGCGCGCCGCCTCCTGCTGCATTGTACTTGTAGTAAATGGGGGAGCAGGATTACGACGCCGTTCCTTCTTTTGCACGTCAGAGACTACCCACGGTGCTCCAGACACATCCTGCTCAACTTTCTTAGCTGACTCCTCATTAGGAAGTTCTAGCTTTTTCCCCGCTTTCTGGTGCAGCTTTGCCTCAAATTTCTCTTCTTTCGCGGTGTGGAGCAGGGCAGTGACACTCCAATACTCTTCCTCCACAAATGCTTCAATTTCGCGCTCCCGATCAACAATCAACTTCACAGCGACAGACTGAACCCGTCCAGCGCTGAGACCTGGTTTAACTTTTGCCCAGAGGAGCGGAGAAAGTTTATAACCAACAATACGATCTAAAACCCGCCTGGCCTGCTGAGCATCTACTAAGGATTGAGCAATTGGGCGGGGTTCTTTGATTGATTGCTTGACCTGATCTTTCGTGATCTCCCGAAAGTCTATGCGACATTTTTCTTCATCAATCTTTAGCGCTGTAGCCAAGTGCCAGGCAATGGCTTCCCCTTCTCTGTCCGGGTCAGTAGCCAGCAAAACACGATCTGCCTTTTTCGCCGCATCGCGCAACTCCTTTAAGACAGGGCCCTTTCCCCGAATGGTAATGTACTGCGGTTCGAAATTATCTTCCACATCGATCCCAAACTTACTGCGGGGTAAGTCCCTAACATGGCCTAAAGAAGCCTTGACACTATAATTCTTGCCTAAGAAGCCCTTAATTGTATGGGCTTTAGCAGGTGATTCCACAATAATTAATGTAGCCAATCAGGCACCTCCGTGCGTTTCAACAATCAGTGAATGTAATCAAATGCATATAGAGCAAACATGGCATTACGATCAAGGTCCTCCACAACTGTTTCCAGAATATCAAGGACTTTCTCCAAGTCGGCAAAGCCCTGCAACTGTGTATACAGAAGGGCCAATGTTTGCTCCAATTCGAAAGAAGTGATTGCTCCTGTATACAGCGCAGTAAGCAGAAATGTACGGGCCTCTTGGGCGATAAAGGCTTGTTCCCAGAGACTAAACACCCTGCTTTTACCTCCGCCCAGTTCATCAAATGTCAAAATGGGCACTTGCCGATGGGATGCAAAGTGCTGGAAAAACTCCCTCAGATTTTCAAACTCCTCTTCTGTAGAAAGCATCTGTAATACTTGTCGTAAGTGCTTCAGCTTATTCTCATCCACAATGATCTCTCATTTCCAGTCCAGAATTACCCTCATTATAGTAGCTTTGAGAATATTATGCAAGCAATGCCCAGTGCACCTCTTTTAATTTCCTATAGTCCCTTTCACCTGAAGCAAAGATATTTCTGCTAACACCTGATGGATCGGTTTGCCTAAGGTCGCGGCAATTTCATTCGTGTGTAGACCAGCTTCATAAAGTTCTTTCATGGACTGCTTGGCTGAAGACTTGGTTGAACTGTCACCTTCTATCACATCTTCGGGCCTAGTAACCAAAAATGCACCTTGTTGGATCAGCCGATTTGTGCCCTCCCGTAGCGGGTCGCTGATCTCTCCAGGGATAGCCCACACATCCAGGCCTAATTCCAAAGCCCAGTCAGCAGTCCTTAGTGCTCCAGATTTTGCCCCAGCCTGTACTACTAAAACTCCTTTAGAACAACCTGCGATGATCCTATTTCTCCTTGGGAAGTTGCCAGGCACGGTAGGACACCGGCTCGAAAACTCACTCACCACCGCCCCTTTATTCTCTATGATTTTGTCCACCAGAGGGACATGTTCTGGTGGATAAATATTTCCTATATTTGACCCTAGCACAGCAATTGTTCGCCCTTGCATCTGCACTGCTTGCTCATGAGAGCAATGGTCTATTCCCTTCGCCAGTCCACTAATTATCGTCTCTCCCTGACGGATAATATGGGAACTAAAGTGCTTGGCCTGTGCGATTCCGACCCGAGACGGCCTTCTCGTGCCTACCACCGCTATGCCTGGCTCGCTAGGTAGTTTTCCTCTTACATAAAGGACTGGAGGCGGAACTGCCAATCGTCTAAGATAGACTGGATAGTCTTCATCAGCCAGAGTAATGATCTGGGCCCCGAATTTGAGGGCCCAAACCTCTTCTTCAACTGGAGATAGAGATGAACGGAGAGCGCAAAATCGCTCAGCCGTTTTGGGACCGATACCCTTTACTTGCGCTAAGATGTGTTGGGGAGCATGCCAGGCTAGGGCTAGTGAACCAAAATGGTCCTGTAATGCCAACAGCCTTCGCCCACCAATACCTGGTACCATGTTAAACGCAATCAAATAGTGGCGAGAACTCCATTCCATGCCATCCCTCCTGGTTATTCTTCGTCGTGAACAGGATGCTCCACCAAGCTATCCAAAATGGCCTGTAGTTCTTCCTCCCATTTTAGTTGATAGATCCGTAGATCTAAGGCACTGACCACTGCCCCACCTAGACAGTTGGTACAAATAATGCCGTACATATCTCCTTTTCTAGCTTTAACCGTATGTGGTGTATCAACTTCGCAGACGGGGCAATGAAAAATGCGGGTAACACCTACATCAAACTGCAAGTTAGCCCTCCTCATTGTTTTTCTTCTAGTAGCATGCCGAGGAAGGGCAACTTCTATGTTTAGCAGGAATTGTTCCAACTGTGTCAAATATACCAATATTCTGATATTACGTCAAGGAGGTTTTCCATGATTTTGGTTCAAAGTGGGGTTGTAGCAGGAATTGAAGGATTTATTATCGACGTAGAAGTGGATGTCCGTCCAGGGCTGCCTGGTTTTGAAATCGTTGGGTTACCGAGCAAGACAGTACGGGAAAGTCGAGAACGGGTTCGTTCGGCACTCCGCAACTCAGGCTATAAGTTCCCAGCGCAGAAAGTGATCGTCAATCTAGCTCCCGCCCATCTACCCAAAGACGGCGCACTCTTTGACTTGCCCATAGCCCTTGGAATCCTTGCTCACCAGGGGTTCTTGAGCCCCGGAGTGTTCCGCAAGCGAATCATTGCTGGAGAGCTATCCCTAAGCGGTGAGATCAAACCGGTCAACGGTGTGTTAAGCCTAGCACAATTGGCCAGTGAGCGTGGGTATGAAATCATATTACCCCGGGCAAACCACAACGAGGTTGCCCTCCTGCAAAGAGACAATGTGCTGTTGGCCCAATCCCTGCCAGAACTGATCAGTTATCTAACAGGAAAAACAGCTCCCCCTTCAATCGAACCTACATCTAGCGCTTTTCCAAAAAGAAATGATCAGATCGGGAAAATCATCAAAGGACAAGCACATGCCAAGAGGGCATTGGAAATTGCGGCCCTCGGCCGTCATCATATTATGCTATTGGGTCCACCTGGCGTTGGCAAGACCTTGCTTGCAACGCAAGCTCACCATCTTCTTCCTCCCCTTAGTCATGAGGAGATCATCATGCTGAACAAGGTCTATGCAGCAGCCGGACTAACCGGTAATGATTCCGCTCCGTTAACCCAACGCCCTCTCCGGTCACCCCATCATAGTATCTCGCAAGCTGCACTAATTGGTTCAAAATCTGGTAAGCCAGGTGAAATTACTCTGGCGCACTTAGGTGTTCTACTTTTGGATGAGTTCCCTGAGTTCAGCCAAAACGCTTTACAGGGTTTGCGGGAACCACTAGATCATAAACAAGTGCACATCTCCAGAGCTGACCATAACCTGGTTTATCCGGCAGACTTTTGGCTGATCGCCACCGCTAATCCCTGTCCCTGCGGGTACTTAGGGAGTTCAATACGTTTATGTACTTGCACTGGAAGGGATTTGAACAGATATAGGCGCAAATTGCGAGGACCGCTGTTAGATCGTTTCGAGATGTTCTGCTATCTCACTCCACTTTCTGAGCAGGAACTACGAAAAGAAACAATCCCGTGGCCAGAAAAATCCACGGGAACAAAGTTTATGAATGCTAAATACCCACCCATGACGAACGCTGCTCTAGACTTCCTGCACAGAGCCCAAGACACTCTGGGACTGTCAGTAAGGGGATTTGATAATACAGGAAGAATTGCGAGAACAATCGCCTTATTGGATGGAGCTGAGAGTATTACCGAGACTCAGATGGCGGAGGCATTACAATACCGCCTAGAAAACCACATTCACCTTTTCTAGTCTAGATTTCCCAAGCCAAATCTTCCTTGGCCACCTTAAGTACAATCGAGGTACCGGTATTATTGATCCCAGGGATTTCGCTGAGTTTGTCCACCAAGAAGGTCAACAGCTCGTCATTGCTAGCCACGACAACCTCAATAACTAGATCATAATTACCAGTGGATAGGGCCACGTAACGAACCTCGGTTAAGGCACTTAGTTCCTTTGCAATTGGTTCAATTCGACCTCGATCTACTTTGAGGCCAACAACAGCGACAGTGTTTAGCCCTACTTTAAACGGGTTCGCAATCCCGACGATTTTGAGCAAACCCTCGTCCAGCAACTTGGCAACACGACGGCGTACTGTGCCTTCCGCTAAACCCAACTCGTTGGCAATCGTAAGAAAGGGCATCCGGCCATCATGCTGCAATAAACGGATTATCTCCCGATCAAACTCATCGATAACAAAGCCACTCATTTGCCTGATGCCTCCATTTCTTTATACTTCTTAAATGGTGCCCAATCATGGATTTGCTTGTGAATCTGAAGAACAATGGATGTCTCAGTACTTACAATTCCCTTGATCTGAGAAAACTCATGATTGAGAAGTTCTACAAGCTGGGTTCTATTGGGCAAGACCACCATAGCCACCAGATCATAACCACCCGTTGTTACCACTACGTACCGGACAGCATCAAGTGCTGTTAAGGCTTCGATTACGGAATCCATGTAATGGCGATTAACTTTAAACCAAACAAAGGCAACGGTGTCCAAACCCATTTTTAGCGGATCCGTTACACCCATGGTTTTCATTACCCCATTCTCTTCCAAACGTTTGACCCGCTTACGAATGGTTCCTTCTGACACCCCTAATTGTGCAGCTAGAGTAACAAATGTCATCCTACCATCTTCCTGCAAATAAGCCAGAATCTGTCTGTCTAAATCGTCTAGAACAAGTGGTAGTATTGTCCTCACCCTTTCTCTATAATACTAGTTTCATCATTTCCTATGATGTTTTCTACGAAAAAATAACTTCTCCTTGTCAACTTTAAATAATTAACACACAAAAAGAGACTCTGACAAAAAGAGAGTCTCTGTTAGGCACCTCGAAGGCAATCCTCAACCATCAGCGTTTCCTAATCAGATCTCGGAAAAAACGCACAATGTTATCCCACATGATCTTCATCCAGCTACCCCGCTCCACTTCTTCTGCAGCCAACAGAGGAACCTGTTTTGTCAGTTCTTCATTGACATAGATGCTCAATACACCCACTTGGGCGCCTTTCTGTACAGGTGCTTCCAGTTCCTTGGTTTGAAGACCCACACTGACGGTCGGTTTAATGCCCTTAGGAACTGCAATAATGGGCTCAGCTATTGCTAACCCCACCTGGGACTGCTTTCCTTTGAAGACGCGGGCAGACTTATCGTTCAGTAAAGGAGAAATGTTTACCAAGTCAAAGTTTCGATACCCATAGTTGAGTAGCGTTGCGGTCTCTTGTTCACGCTTTGACTCACTGGCTCCTCCTAAAATTACAGCAATAAGCCGGCGATTGTTCTGAACAGCGGTACCCACTAGATTGTAGCCGGCTGCCTGTAAATGCCCCGTTTTTAAGCCATCAGCTCCCTCATAACTTCGTAGCAAACCATTACGGTTACTTTGAACGATTGGAGTGCGACTCGATCTAGGTTGGTAAGAAAAGGAAACCTGTTTATGATAGCTAATAGCTTCGGGATGGTCTTTTAGATAGAAACGGACCAATGTGGCAATGCCTTCCGCCGTGATCCGATTCTCGGCAGAAAGACCATGTACGTCCACAAAATGCAAGTCGAGACCCAAGGACTTGGCCTTGTCGTTCATCCATTGTACATAAGCAGCTTCGCTACCGGCCAAGGCTTCTGCTAAGGCAACGCAAGCGTCATTTCCCGAGACTACTGCAATGCCGGTTAGTAGCTGATCGATCGAGACTACTTCGTTGGGTTCCAAAAACATTTTGGAGCCCGTCATGCGCCAAGCCCGCTCACTAACGGTAGTTGTGTCACTGAGACTAACGCGCCCAGAAGAAACCTGATCCAGGGCAACATACATGGTCATAATCTTCACTAAACTCGCAGGTACATGTTGTGTTTGACCATTCTTAGAAAACAAAAACTGTCCAGACTCAAAGTCCAAAAGTGCGGCTGCCGTTGCCTCTAGTTCTAGAGATGGTGCCTGTTGAGCAAAGGTGGTACCTGAGATAATTAAAACTAAAACGAGAGATAATATAAGGCCTGTATTCAAAAATTTCATTCAAAAGCTCCCTTCACCCAGTTGAATCTATAGCCAGCCCCTTGAGGACTAATTCCCACTACGTCAAAACGCACAAAAGCTGCGTCTCGGGCGTAACGCTGCAAATAAGCTTGGGCAACCAGTTTAATCTTGCGAACTTTTCCAGGCGTTACCTGTTCGAGACTAGTCCCAAAACGTTCAGAGCTGCGATATTTCACTTCAACAAATACAATTGTCTCTTGGTCAAGCATGATGAGGTCAATTTCACCGACACGTAATCTAAAGTTTGCCTCCACAAACCGCAGACCCTGACCCTCCAAGAACTCACGTGCCAGCTGCTCACCTTGGCGACCTCGGCTCATAAGCCAGCACACCTAAAAGATTGACGATGCACAGGGGAACGACCATTCGCTTGGAGCGCATCACGGTGCTCCTTAGTAGGATAACCCTTATTCTTCTTAAAATTATAGACGGGATAAGATTCGTGGTAGTTCTCCATGATCCGATCACGCTCCACCTTGGCCACTATACTCGCTGCAGCCACAGAAATGGAAAGGTGATCCCCTTTTACTATTGCTTTCTGAGGCCAAGTTATTTCGGGGATTTCCAGATTTCCATCAACTAGACAGAACTCAGGCTCAATGGGGAGATCTGCCAGTGCTCGCCGCATAGCCAAAAACGTAGCCTGCAATATGTTTAACTTGTCAATTTCCTCCACACTAGCAAGTCCCACACCCACGTGGCAAGTCCGCAATATTTCTTCGTAAGCTTGTTCCCTTTTCTTAGGGGACAATTGCTTCGAATCACGAATTTCATAAGTAAAAGACGCAGGTAAAACCTGGACCGCAGCGGCAACCACAGGACCAGCAAGTGGTCCACGCCCCACCTCATCTACACCCACGATCCTTGTAATGCCTTGCTGCAAAAGCTTGTTCTCTAATGTGCGCATGTTACAGTTCACCACCTGGGCTTAGATCTAGGGTAACATTACCAAGCCGACCTGTCCTAAAGTCTTTGAGCACGATGGTGGCAGCCTGGTTATAGTCTACCACTCCTCCGCGCAATAAGCAGCCCCGTTTTTGACCTATGGACTCCAACGGATCCTGCTCATCCACATCCCCATAACGTTCTATCAAACCCTCAGGATAGTTTTCCATTAACCATTTTACGAGCCACCAAGCGAGCTCTTCCACGTCTAGAATCTCATCACGAATAGAGGCGACAACCGCTAATTTTCTTGCCACCTCTTGATCGTCAAACTTGGGCCACAGAAGACCGGGACTATCCAAAAGAAGCATCCCAGAGGAAGAAAGCCACTGTTTACCTCGTGTAATACCAGGTCTAGCGCCGACCTGCGTACCTCTGCGTTTGGTCAAGGCATTGATCAAAGATGACTTTCCCACATTAGGCACTCCCACCACCATCAGGCGGGGCAAACGTTTAGTCTTTGGGAAAACCTGGGAAACCATCTCCCTTAGTTCCCCCAAACCTTGTCCTTGCAACAAGTTGGTAGCAACAACCTGCTCGCCCTGTTGTTGCCAATACTCTAGCCAGTTCTTGGTTTTCTTGGGATCGGCCAAGTCTATCTTTGTCAAAACCAGAATCCGTGGCTTGGTAGTTAATTCCACCAAATCTGGATTACGACTACTGGTAGGAACCCTAGCATCAACCACTTCCAAGAGACCATCCACCAGCTTTAACTCTTCTTGCATCATGCGCTTGGCTTTGGTCATATGCCCTGGATACCATTGAATAGTCATTATTTCGAGTCAACCCTTTCAAAAACAGGAGGAACTTTAACCTGCCTGATCTGGTTAAGGGGCCAATACACAAACAAGGCACGCCCCACTAGATTTTTCTTAGGAACAAAACCAACATCTGGGTAGCGACTATCATCGCTGTTACGCCTGTTGTCGCCTAGTACAAAATAATGGCCTTCTGGAACCAGGACGGGCCCAAAAGTGGGGGCACTATAGGTTCCATAGGTAGGTCCATTAATATAGCTTTCTTCCAACCGCTGTCCGTTAATATGCAAGTATCCATTTCTGATCGTAATTTCGTCACCAGGCAAACCAATAACCCGCTTAATAAACTTCCTACGCTCATCACTAGGATACCGAAAAACCACAACTTCGCCTCGCTTGGGCGAACCGAACCGATAAGTAACTTTTTCCACCATCAAGCGTTGACCATGGTGAAAAGATGGTTCCATAGAACTACCTTCTACCAAGAAAGATTGGGCAATAAATGCAATAATCAGGCTCGCTAAAACCACGGAGATCAGCAGGGCTTCAAGATACTCCCGTATTTCCGACTTTGCCATAGTTGTTCCTCCCCACAGTCAATTTGGGCTAGATGTGAAAAAGAGGAGTGTTCTACACTCCCCCCAGGGAACAAGTTTCCCAAATAATTAGCGGCGTAGTTCCTTGATGCGGGCGGCCCTACCGGAGCGCTCTCTGAGATAATATAAACGAGCCCGGCGAACTTTTCCGTGGCGAACCACTTCGATTTTATCAATGCGAGGTGAATGAAGAGGAAATGTTCTTTCTACACCAACACCCTGAGAAACCTTTCTCACGGTGAAGCTCTCTTGAATTCCACCACCCATTCTTCTTAAAACAACACCTTCAAAAATCTGAATTCTCTCGTTTGAGCCCTCTACAACCTTAACGTGGACTCGGACAGTATCACCAGCACCAAACTGGGGATGATCAGAACGAAGTTGTTCTTGTTCAATGGTTTTAATCACATTCATCGCTATTTACCCTCCCCTCACAGGAAAACTCTCTAGCCAACTCTGCAAGAATTTGGCGTTCTTCCGTTGATAATTCTTTTCGTTGCAATAAATCTGGTCGCCGCTCAAGCGTACGGCGTAGCGCTTCTTTGAGTCGAAAACGACGGATCTTTTCGTGATGACCGCTCAGCAACACCTCAGGCACTTCCATGCCCCGAAAGTTCGCTGGTCTGGTATAGTGTGGATGGTCTAATAAACCATCTTGGAAGGAATCCTCCTGATGGGAACTTTCAGCTCCCAAGACTCCCGGCAAAAGCCTAGTTACTGCATCGACAACAACCATAGCCGGAAGCTCTCCACCAGTTAACACATAGTCGCCGATGGATATTTCAAAGTCGACCCATCCTTCTCTAACACGCTCATCAATCTCCTCATAGTGTCCACTGAGAAGAATCAGGCGCGGTAACCCAGCCAACTCTGCAGCAACTTGCTGATCAAACACGCGGCCCTGGGGGGATAAGTAGACAACCGGCGCGTCAGAATCTCCTCGCACTTGTTCAATGGCCTTAGCCAAAACATCTACTTTGAGAACCATCCCAGCACCGCCCCCATAAGGCGTGTCATCGACGATTTTGTGTTTATCAGAGGCATAATCACGAATATTCCAAATGTCCACGGAGATCAGTCCCCGTTCTCTAGCCTTCCCTAGAATACTTGCATCAAGGGGACCGGTGAACATTTCCGGAAACAAGGTGAGGATGTCAAAATGCACGTTCTCACCTCCAAGTTAGTCAAGCAGGCCATCCATGAGGTCCACGATTACTCGGCCTTCCTCAGGTTTGATCTCTAACACCACTTGAGGAATAACCGGAATAAGAATTTCTTTGAGCTCAGTGACGCCGGGGTTAGGTTTAATAACATAAATATCATTAGCACCTGTCTGTAAAACATCGGTAATAACTCCGAGTTTCATTCCCTCGACTGTCTGGCATTCCAGACCAATAAGCTCGAAAATGTAGTAACGACCATCTGGTAGTGGCATCAATTCGTCCACACTGACCTTGATTAACGCTTTCCTAAGGTTCTCCGCCTCGGAAATTGTGTCTACATTCTTCAGTTTAAGAATGAGTGCTTCTTTATGCATTCGGCAATCCTCCAGCGGATAGACTGCCAACGGCTCTTGAGAACTGTTCCTAAACAAGCGTACACTATCCATCTGAAAGAAACGCTCAGGAAACTCAGTGTGGGGAATCACCTTTACCTCGCCTCGGTTACCCCAAGTGGCCACAATTTCACCTACGACAATCCATTTATGCTTTTCTTTCATCGATCTCCACATGCACTTGAACCCCTGATTTGATGGCTGAGGCTTTAACTACAGTCCGAATGGCCTTTGCTATACGACCACCCTTTCCAATGAGACGCCCCATATCTTCAGGTGCAACATACATAGTGTAGACAATCTCATGGCCCTTATCAGATGCTTCAACTAAAACCTGATCCTGATTCGAAGCTAGAGATTTTCCTAGAAACTCAACTAGATTCTTCACGCAAACACCCCCTACCCTTCCTTACGGGATGCGGCAAACTTCTCCATAACGCCAGTACGGGTCAAGAGCGATCTTGCCGTATCGGATGGCTGGGCCCCTTTATGCAACCAATCAAGCGCTTTTTGCTCGTCAATTTCAAGTTCTACAGGATCCGCAATTGGATTGTAATACCCTAAAGTCTCAATGAAAGCACCATCACGGGCTGCCCGAGAGTCTGCCACAACCAAGCGGTAAAAAGGTTTCTTTTTTGCACCCATTCTCTTCAAACGAATTTTTACTGCCATTTGAACTTCACCTCCCACTAAATCTAATCTAGAAAGTCTCACCTCGAAAAAAGAGGTGTTATTGGAAGAGGGAAAACATCCCCTTCTTTCTGCGCCCCTTGTGGGGGGTGCCAGAAAACTGTTTTAGCATTTGCTTGGTCTGGCTGAACTGCTTTAGCAATCGGTTCACATCTTGAACCCTAGTGCCAGAACCTTGAGCAATTCTCTTGCGCCTTGAACCACCAATGATCTCAGGCTTACGCCGCTCTTCTGGAGTCATGGATTGAATAATAGCTTCGATCCGCTTGAGATGTGATTCATCCACCTCTAACCCCTTCAACTGTTTGGCACTGCCCATGCCTGGGATCATGCCGATCAGCTGATCAATGGGACCCATCTCCTTCATTTGAGCAAGCTGTTCCTGGAAATCTTCCAGAGTGAACTCAGCTTCTTTCAATTTGGCGGCCATCTTTTCGGCTTTTTCTTGATCAACAGCCGAGACTGCTTTCTCAATCAGAGTTAGGACATCACCCATTCCTAAAATCCGAGATGCCATGCGATCAGGATGGAATGGCTCCAGACCATCCATCTTTTCGCTCACCCCGATAAACTTAATGGGTTTACCAGTGACCGACTTAACAGAAAGAGCAGCGCCTCCCCTAGCGTCACCATCGAGCTTGGTTAAAACAACTCCACCGATATCCAACTTCTCATTAAAACTCTCA
The DNA here is from genome assembly GCA_012799255.1 of Bacillota bacterium. The sequence goes on along the minus strand of JAAZLQ010000015.1, from coordinate 8,770 downwards.
GCAACATTAACCGCATCTTGCCCAGTCATGGCATCAACCACTAGAAGGATATCAGACGGATCAACAGCCGCTTTAATGTTCACCAACTCATCCATGAGTGCTTCATCCACATGCAACCGACCAGCGGTATCAACAAGCACGACATCGTTGTTGAACTTTTGGGCATGGGCATAGGCCGCCTTGGCAATGTCCACAGGGTTAGTTTCACCCAAGCTAAAGACGGGAATACCAATCTGCTCACCGAGCACTTGGAGTTGCTTGATGGCTGCTGGACGATAGATATCGCAAGCGACAAGCAAGGGTCTATGTCCCTGTCCTTTGAGCAAACGAGCTAGTTTGCCAGTTGTGGTGGTTTTTCCAGCCCCCTGCAATCCTACCATCATAATGACGCTAGGAGGTTTGGAAGACATGGTCAACTTTACTTGGGTGCCTCCCATTAGATTCGTCAGTTCTTCATTGACAATCCGAATCACTTGTTGACCTGGTGTCAAACTACTGAGCACCTCGTGGCCAGCGGCTCGCTCTTTGACATGGGCGACAAAATCCTTTACTACTTTGTAGTTCACATCGGCCTCTAAAAGAGCCAAGCGGATTTCTCGCAGGATTTGATCCACATCTTTTTCACTGAGTCGTCCCTTGCCCCGAAGTTTGCGCATCGTTTCCTGCAGGCGGGATGATAAGTTTTGAAAAGCCATGAAAGTCCCTCCTAACTTGTTGCTCGCGCTTTTTGGATTTGCTCTTCAATGGAGCCTAAGTGGGGTAATTCTCCACACTCAGCACGCAGAAGTTCAACTAGATTTAGTATCTCGTCGTAGATGTGTTGACGTTCTTGGTGCTTCTGCACCAGGCCAAGTTTACTTTCAAACTCTTCTAGCGTTTGAGCAGCACGTTTTAGAATATCGTAGATGGCTTGCCGGGACACATCTAGCTCATCTCCCACTTCACCCAGCGATAAATCCTCGTGAAAGTACATTTGAAAGACATCTTGTTGACGTTCGGTCAATAACGGACCATAAAAATCAAAGAGTAGACTCATGCGGAGTGTTTTTTCCATCTTTGTCTCCTGTTAAGCATAATCCCTTTACACTACCTTAGTATAGTCAGCCGGATTCAGGTTGTCAAGCATTTTCTCTTGACGGGCAAAACTACCATCAATCCGCTATTTCGCCAAAGAGTGCACTAGCAAAGTTATGAGGATCAAAGTCCTGAAGATCCTCATATTGCTCTCCCACACCCACAAGCTTAACCGCCAAATCCAGTTCGCTCGCCAGGGCTAAGACAATACCACCCTTTGCGGTTCCATCAAGTTTGGTGAGGGCAATACCCGTTAGAGGAACGGCCTCTTTAAACACTTTTGCCTGAGATAAAGCGTTTTGTCCTGTTGTGGCATCAACAACCAGGAGCACCTCATCCAATTCCCGCCCGAGTTCCCGGGTGACCACTCGATACACTTTTGCAAGTTCGGACATTAGGTTCACTTTGGTCTGCAGACGACCAGCGGTATCCAGGATCAAAACATCACTGCCTCTGGCTTTAGCAGCGGTAACAGCATCAAAGGCAACAGCAGCTGGATCCGATCCCTCTTGATGGGCGATCAGTTCAACTCCTAGCCGATTAGCCCATACACCAAGTTGATCTATGGCACCGGCCCTAAAGGTGTCTCCAGCAGCCAATAGTACTTTGGCGTTCTCCTGTTTGAAGCGATACGCTAACTTAGCGATGGTAGTGGTCTTGCCTGCGCCATTGACACCCACAACCATAATTACATAAGGCTGATGTTCCGGAGTTTTCAGTGTAGAAGCATTTTTTTCGAGCAATGCCACGATTTCGTCCACAAGAACCTTTCTGATTCGTTCAGATTCCGTTATTTTCTCTGCACGAGCACGCTCTCTCAATTTGTCGACTAAGTAGATGGCAGTAGTAACTCCGCAGTCCGCTTGAATCAGGGCCTCTTCTAGTTCCTCGAAGAGCTCCTCATCCACCTTGCGTCCTGTGGTAATTTCCTCTAGCTTATAAACTAGATTCTGTTTTGTTTTTTCTAAACCGCTAACCAGTTTCTTGAAAAAACCAGCTTGTTTTTGCTGTTCAGTATGTTCCTCTTGTTCCGGTTGCTCCTGTTGTTCTTCTTGTTGGTCTTGCTCCATTTCTGGGGCTTTTTCTTCAGGTTCGTTGGCTGACTTCTTACCAAACATTTTCTTCCAAAACAAACTAATCGCCTCCTAGTTCAATGCCACTGAAATAATCTGAGAAAATCCCTGATCCCCCATTGTCACCCCATAAAGACTGTGAGCCATTTCCATCGTCCTTTGGCGGTGGGTAACTACCAAGAACTGGGTCTCTTGCGAAAATTCGTCCATCAATTCATTAAAACGAATGAGATTGCTCTCATCTAAAGCCGCATCTATTTCATCCAGAACCCAAAACGGGATGGGTTTAACTCTCCGAATGGCAAACAGCAAGGCTATGGCCGTTAGAGCCCGTTCTCCGCCAGATAGTAATAGGAGGTTTTGTAGCTTTTTGCCTGGAGGTTTGGCCATGACATCTATCCCTGTTGTCAAAATAGACTCGGGATCAGTGAGGATTAAGTCAGCTGTACCTCCCACAAAGAGCCGGCTGAATATGCGTTGGAACTCTAATCTTACTTGCTCAAAAACTTCCTGTAGCTTGGTTCGACAGAGTTTATCCATCTCATTGATCACATCTTGCAGACTAGCTCTTGCCTCGTCCAAATCCGCCAGTTGAGTCTGCATAAATGAACAGCGCTCCAAAACGCGCTCATATTCCTCATTAGCCGCAGGATTCACCAGACCTAGTGCTCTGATCTGACCTCGCACAGTCTCGATAGTTTTCTTCAAGGTGGATTCTTTTTCTGATACTTCTCTGTTTAAGATACTTGCAAGTGTAAGTTCTCTTTCCGCGAGAACTGTTCGGATCTGCTCGCGGCTCTGTTCCACTTGGCCCATCTCAACTTCTAGCTTGTAAAGGGCACGTTCCCTTTTAAGCTGTTCTTTTTGAGCCTGAATTAGTTCTGCCCCTAACTGCGCGTTTTCTTTCTGAACCTCTTGCCTCTCCAGCTTCTTTTGTGCTAAGTACGCCTGAAGTTCTGTTTGCTTTTGCTTGCGTTCTTCGTTTGCTTGTCTAGTTTCAAGAATGATCTGTTCATTGACTAATCTGTCCTGCGCAAGTATGGTAAGCTCCTCGCGAGCTGCTTCTTGTGCTGCTAGGCTTGCTTGCTTCTTCTGCTCTAAGTTCGCTAAGCGAATCCTCTGATTCTCGAGCTCTCCTTTGAGCTCTGCGAGACGTACGCGTTCGGTTGTCTCCTCTTGAGCGAGCTGATCCAGGGCAGCCGTAAGCTCAATTAGCTCTGCTTCTTCCCTTTGAATTTGGGCACGCCGTTCGGCCTCCTCGCTCTCAAGCACACTCACTTGTGTAGCAGCTTGCTCACATTCGGAACCAAGGTTGGCTAAGAGAGTCTGCAGTTCTTCGAGCCTAGCTTCTAACTCGCCATGGGCAGTCCTAAGCTTCTGGGTTTCCTGGAGTTTTTGTTCTTGCTCTTGACTCGTTCTCTGTAGCGCTAGCTTAGTGTCGATCTGTTCATTTTGCAACTTGACTAAGGCTTGTTCCATCAAGGAAATTTCTTGGGTAAGTGCCTGCTCACGGCTACTTTCCAAGCCTACCTCTTGGTTTAGGCTGGCCAACTTTTCTTCCAAGTTACTTAGTTCGCCTTTGCGCGCCAAAAGGCCAGAAGTACGGTTATTCAAACTCCCACCCGTCATGGCACCGCTTGGAAACACCACCGATCCATCTCTCGTTACTAGACGCGAAAATTGCCTCAACTGTCTTTTCAACAGTAAGGCGGTATCCAGATCCTCCGTGATCGCTACACGGCCTAAAAGAGAGGCAAGCGCAGGACGGTATTGCTCAGAGAATTTCAACAAGTCGAGGGCAGGACCCAGTACTCCTGGTTGCTGTAAGAGTTCCTTAACCTCAGAGGAAAACTCCACTCCCTGAACGCTATCAAGTGGCAGAATGGTCACTCGACCACCTTGCACCCTCTGCAACCAAGAAATAATCTTTTTGGCATCAGCTTCTCCGCGCGTAATTAAATTCTGTAAACTAGCTCCAAGGGCGACTTCAAATGCGGTTTCCAGCCCTTGTGGAACTTGCACCACATCTGCTACCGTTCCTAAGACGAGCTTGGCCATTTCGCTATGTTGCATTACTCGCCTTACTCCAAAAGCGTAGCCCTCATAACCTTCCTCTAACTCTTGTAGGGTTTTCAAACGAGAAGTAACCCGAGCAATTTCGGATTCCAGTTGGCCGCGCCTTTCCTGGTGCTTAGCCAAGCGAACCTTAGCTTTAGCCAAATCGCTCTGGGTCTGTCTTTCCTCAAGTCCCTGTTTCTCTAGTTCCTGATTAAACTCTTGAAGGCGTCCGTGAAGTGTCTCGATTTCCTCTTGGGTTTGAACGATCCTCTCCGCCAATTTGGTCTGTTCCAATGCATTCATGGAAATCTGTTCCTCTAGGTTCTTCTGGCGGTCTGCGAAACTCCTTTGGAAATTACGTCTCTCTGCCAACTCCCTCATGAAATCAAAAAACTCATCTTTGAGTTTGCTTATCTCAGTTTGAACTTGTTTATGCTTATCCTGTAAGTTCTCCATCCCCTCATGGGCGCTAGCAATCACCTGCTCTTGAGCTGCGATCTCGTTTAAGAGCTTCTGCAGTGCTTCTTTTAAAACGGAGTTCTCGCCATGAAGATCTTTCAGTTGTTCTTCATATTCAGCAATTGAGGTGACCAACTGGCCACTCCGTGCTTCTTGTGTCTTGATCCGATCCTGGTGCAGTTCGATTGTATGAACACCTTGATTATAAGCTGTGCCAAGATCAACCAGTTCTTGCTGTTTTTGCTCAATCTCGTCATTCAGCAACTGGCCTCGCACTTCCAACTCTGCAGTTCTGGTTTCCAGTTCCTCCAACCTCTGATTCCAAGACTGATACTCCTGCCCCAGGTCTTGATACTCTTGTTCGTTTTGCTTCAGTTTATTGTCCAAGTTTTGCCACACAAGATGATAATAGTCCAATTCGGCCGCCTGAAGCTTGTCCGCCAAATCCAAATAGAGGCGGGCTTTTTTCGCCTGCTCGCCTAAGGGTCCTAACTGACCTTCCAATTCATGTAGTACATCTGTTACCCGTAGTAAATCGACGCTGGTTTCTTCTAGCTTACGCAAAGCTTGCTCCTTACGTTGGCGATACTTGACGATACCAGCAGTCTCTTCCAGCAAAATTCGGCGGTCCTCCGAGCGAACACTGAGCACCGCATCTATTTGACCTTGTCCTACAACTGCATAGCTTTCCCGACCTAATCCAGTGTCAGTAAACAGATCGTGGATATCCTTCAGACGACAACTTTGCTTATTAATAAAAAACTCGCTATCTCCTGAGCGGTAGACACGTCGAGTGATGGTTACTTCCGTGTATTCAACAGGTAAGAAACCTTGGGAGTTATCAAGCGTTAATTGAACCTCAGCCATACCTAGGGGCTTCTTACCGTCAGAACCGGCAAAAATGACGTCCTCCATCTTGCTGCCCCGTAGACTCTTGATGCTTTGTTCACCCAAAACCCAGCGCAACGCATCGGAGATATTGCTTTTTCCGCTACCATTTGGACCCACAATGGCAGTGATGCCTGGACCAAATTCGAGGCAAACGGATCGCGCGAATGATTTAAATCCTTGAATTTCCAAGCGTTTTAAGCGCATAAAACTCCTCCAAGACCAATACTTACCTTGCCTATTGTATCACACCTTGGAGGAAAAAAGAACCACCCACCTATCTGCTCACTGGTAGGTCAAAGTAAAGGTCTTCCCTTCGCCGCACGTTGGTAGGCACCTGAGGGCTAAGCAGGGAACCATGTTCGTCCAAAAGACGGCGCAGTTTACTCCTAACCCTAGTTCTGGCATTATCAATTACCTTCAGACCAACTCCGATTTCTTCCTCGATTTCTCGAGCAGTGTACCCTTTGAGCAGTCGGATAATAACCGCATACTCTAAGAGTGAAAGGTGATTACGCAGAACTTCGCCGATTACTTCGTTCACATATTTGTTCTCAAAGACCGCTTCAGGGTCAAAGGGACCAATTCCGGCAGAGACAAAATCCAAAATTGTACGACTGTCATCGCTTCCTATAGGAGTTTGAAGTGAAGTGGCCTCATTTAGTAGGCGGTGTTTGTTACCAGTGGTCTGTTTGATCACATTGTAGACGCGCCGGATGATGCAAATGTAAGCAAATGAGCTGAACTTGACGTCATACTCATCAGGTTTGTACTCCTCAATAGCACTAAGTAGACCAATAAGCCCTTCCTGCAACAGGTCTTCAAAGTCTAAAAAGGATGAGTAATAGTTGCGAATAATGTACTTCACCATGGGTATATATTTGACCACAAGGCTGTCCCGGGCATTCTCATCGCCAGCCCGAACCTTCTGAATTAGGTCCAGATCAATGGTTTGATTATCCATTTCCATCGCGTCAACCTCCCCTTATAGTCCAGGCTCCCTAGTCCATATATATGCATGGCTCGGCTCACTATGCCTAGGGGAGGTCACTTTACTCCTCAACTTTCAGAAAGCTGAGTTTTTTACCCATAAGTTATGTATTTTATCTATGAAAACCTCAGTTAAACCACTGTTTCGACCATGGTTTATGTAAAGGTTTTTGGTTTTTATACACTGAATCCTATTCTTAGAAAACGTTGACGGGAGAGTGGGATTCCTTGCCATATTCAGACTATCTAGCCCAGATCGCAGCCCTAATCAAAAAAGATCCCAGTATTACCGTGCGCAAAATTGCAGCAGAGTTAAAATTCGCCGACAGTAAATCTGTTTATTATTGGTTGGAAAAGGCTAATGTGAGTGGTATTAATGAGTTTAAGCGACAAGTCTTAGGCGATCCGAGCCCCACAAAGCAGTCTCGGTCCATTGAGATCCAAGGCGTCAGTCACTACTTAGTACCAATACCCCTCTTCAGCTGGAACCCGAAAGAAGAAACCCCTGTGGAAGAATGGTACCATTTACATAACCATCCTGAGCCACAGGGCTTATTTGCAATTCGCGTGGGAACAAATAGATATAGTCCCTGGTTTATTGAAAATGACATCCTAGTAATTTCTGAAGGTAGTACACCTTCGCATGCTGAATGGATGCTCTTTAAGACCCACCAAGATTTCCTTATCGGAAAGAATGTGAATGGGTACATTGTGGAGCCCAACACACTCCAATACTACCCTTCCACATTGAACACTGTTGGAGTTATCCTTCACCAACAGCGTAACTTCTTACCTTAAATCTTCAATCTAGCCAAGGCACTTCTGGCTGCTTCTTGTTCTGCCTCTTTTTTTGTAGTACCTATTCCTTCACCCAACAATTCACCTTCAAAGCGTACTTCAACCACAAACCGTTTGTCATGGTCAGGTCCGGTTTCTTGTATCAAATTGTAAACAGGTGGCTTTTTAGCGATTTGTTGAAAGTGCTCTTGCAATGTAGACTTCGCATCAATTCTGGTTATTTCTCTGGAATCCCATTCGGGTAGATGACGCAGGATAACTTCTTGCGCCCTTTCAAAGCCTGCATCAAGATAAATTGCTCCATAGACCGCTTCTAAGACATCGCAAAGCAAAGAATCCCGTTCCTGCGCATGGGAACGTTTCTCGCCCTCACCCACCATTAGAAAGTGATTTAAACCAAGCTTCCGTGCCACCTTGGCTAAAGTGGACTCGCGCACTAATAGTGAACGAGTTTTTGCCAGTTCACCCTCTGGCATATGGGGAAACTTGTGATACAAAAAAGTACTTACTGTGAGTTGTAGAACAGCATCCCCTAAGAATTCCAAACGTTCGTTGTTTTGTTCAGGCTTACGGGATAGGGAGCGATGGGTCAAGGCCAAATCCAAGAGCTCCTTATCCTGAAACTTATAGCCCAATTTTTCTTCGAGGTCCATCAACTATCCCACCTTTTAAATGAAAGTGTGGCATTGTGTCCACCAAAGCCAAATGAATTAGAAAGGGCCACAGTATACTTACCCGGTCTAGATCGGTTGGGCACATAGTCTAAGTCACATTCTGGGTCTGGGTGCTCATAGTTGTACGTTCCCGGTACAACCTGCTCTTTGAGGGCCAATAAGCAAACCGCGGCTTCAATTGCCCCCGCAGCCCCCAATAAATGACCAGTTAAGGATTTAGTTGAACTGACTGCCAGTTTATAAGCATGTTCTCCAAACACGTGCTTGATCGCCATAGTTTCATAGAGATCATTGTACTCCGTGGATGTACCATGTGCGTTGATGTAATCCACCTCATCGGGCTGAAGATTAGCATCCTTGATTGCCTCACGCATGGCCCGCTGAGCCCCTTCACCCTCCGGTGCTGGACTAGTAATGTGGTAAGCATCACCGCTGGCACCATAGCCAATAATCTCTCCATAAATGTTGGCTCTCCTGGCCAGGGCATGGGATAGACTTTCTAAGACTAGTACTCCTGCCCCTTCGCCCATCACAAATCCATCTCTGGTTTTGTCAAAGGGGCGCGAAGCCTTGGTAGGCTCCTCATTGCGAGTAGAAAGGGCTCTTGCCGCTATAAATCCCGCCAATCCTAGTGGACAAAGTGCCGCTTCGGTTCCTCCTGCCAGCATTATGTCTGCATATCCCCTAGCAACAATCCGAAAAGCATCGCCGATAGAATGGGTTCCTGTGGCACAGGCTGTGACGGTACACGAGTTA
>JAAZLQ010000335.1 GCA_012799255.1 Bacillota bacterium | reverse complement strand
CGCTCAAAATATTGTCATCGCCTGTTGCGGTCATATCAACGATTTTCATTCTCGTTTCAACTTTGGCTTTGAGATTGATGTAATCGTCAAGCGTTACATCAGGCCAGAAGTTTACAAGCTGAATTACTGAATTTCTGCTGCCGATACGGTCAATTCGACCAAAACGCTGAATGATGCGAACCGGATTCCAATGTATATCGTAATTGATGAGGAAATCGCAGTCCTGCAAATTCTGACCTTCGGAAATACAGTCTGTTGCAATCAAAATATCAATATCCTCTTTCGGAATACTGTCAAATAAATCTCTGTCCTTTGAAATCGGAGAAAAGCAAGTAAGTACTGTATTCAAATCTCCACGCAGTTTAGGGCAGGTTGTGCGACCGTCCACCGAGCCTGAAACCATAGCGGAATTAAGTCCGTATTTCGATTTCACATACTTGCTTACATTGTCATACAGATAGCCTGCTGTATCTGCGAAAGCGGTAAAGATAATGATTTTCTTATTGCCCTCGTTAATTGGGTGAGCTATTTTATCATCTATAACACGATACAGTTCTTGCAGTTTTGAATCGTGTTCAGGAGTTATATCGCCGACCATAAGGGTCAACAGTTCGAGAACTTCTGCGTCTTTGGCAAGACTTTCTCTCCAAGACACATAATCCATATCCGCAAGGTCAATTTTTACTTTTTTGCCGAGAGAGAAAAGGTCGTCTGTGTTCTGGTCTTCATCATCAAACTCGTCCACATTTGAAATATCCGTCAAATCAAGGTTTACACTTGAATGTTTATCAAAGCGGTCGATAGTATCTATGGTGCTTTCAATCAATTCCTTAATACGCTTCAATGTGAGATTAAAGGAATAGACAGAGCTTTCCATACGCTTCATCAGGTTTATTGCTGTAAGTCGTCTAATACCTTGCTCACGGTTAGCCTGCGTAAAGCCGACATTGACTTTATTATCTCCGTAAAGCTCTGCGTATTTTTCCATCTTGCTCGGAAGTATATAGTGTGTCGGAGTATAAATCGTCAGAGTAAGGAGCATAAGCTGCTCAAAAATTTCATTATAGTTAATAGCTTCCTTGAGGTCTGTAAGGTGCGGACGCAGAGAAATAGGCGGCAGTCTTGTTGGGAAAGTACCTACATCACTTGTGTCGTAATATTTTTGAATATGCTTTCTTGAACGGGCAATCGTTACACTGTCCAATACTTCAAAGAAGTCAAAGTCAAGCATTTTCAGAAGATTTTCAGTTGTTCTGTCACACGGCTCCCATTTGCTCCAAGTATTGAAAGCTCTCTGAGCATTTTTGAATATGTCGTCAATGGAACGATTGGTATTAAGTTTATCGTCGATGAAATCAGTATGCCCCTCATAAGCCAGAGCCAACTGGTTTTTCAAATCAAGAAACTTGTTGTTTACCGGAGTAGCGGAAAGCATAAGGACTTTGGTTTTTACCCCTGCTCGGATAACTTTTTTCATCAAAGTTACATAACGGTTGTCTTTACTGTCCTCGTCAGGGTTTTCAACCAATTTGCCGCCATTTCTAAAGTTGTGGGATTCATCAATTACAACAAGGTCATAGTTACCCCAATTTATTCTGCTTAAATCTATACCATTTGAAGTACCTCTTGTCCTATTAAGGTCTGTATGATACAGAACATCATAACGCAGGCGGTCAGAAGCTATGGGGTTGTTTATATAGTTGTCTTTATATGTATTCCAGTTATTTGCCAGCTTTTTCGGACATAACACAAGTACAGACTTATTCCTGTTCTCATAATATTTAATTACAGATAAAGCCGTAAATGTTTTACCCAAACCAACGCTATCTGCAAGGATACAGCCATTGTATTTTTCAAGTTTGTTAATGAT
>JAAZLQ010000185.1 GCA_012799255.1 Bacillota bacterium | reverse complement strand
GGGCCAGAAAGCGGGAGTGCGATACCAGCATCTGCGCCGCCTCATCGGAGATAATCACTTTGTATATTTTACCCTCGCTGTCCATCCAGTACCTCCTTGACGGCTGCTTTCATCATGGAAGATACCTCGTCAATAGAATAACCGCTTTTGCCGCTTAACCGGCTTTCCTCGGCAGCGACTAGATTTTCTCTGAGGCGCAGCATGCTTTCGCGTCGGGCAAAGGCTTCAATATCCATCACCACCAAATCTCCCTCACCGTTTTTGGTCAGGTACACAGGCTGTCCGGACTTCTTGCACAGCTCGGAAATCTCGTTGTAGTTTTTTCGAATTGCAGCCGATGGCTTTATAGTAATCATCTTGACCACTCCCTTTAGCGTAGCATTATTTTATCCTTATTGTATTCTTATTATACTACATTAAAGTGGCCTTGTAAATTAATGATGCCAACGGTTGAGTTTACTTTGTGATAACGTACCTTCTAATTATTTTTAAAAATGTTACTAGCGAGGTACATTATCTGTTTAATAATTCTGGCATATGCTGTCGATGTCACATAAACAATTTGCCAAACATGCCCCTCCGTCACCCCTTCTTGAAAAAGGCTCTATGGCAGTAGCCTTAGCGGGTCAATCAGATTCCCGTTTACTAAAACCATAAAATGAAGGTGAGGACCTGTGCTCCTGCCGGTGGAACCTACCTTGGCAATAACCTCCCCTTTTTTGACCGTTTTCCCTTGCTTAACCAGAATCGAAGAGGCATGAGAATACTGAGTCCGGTAGCCGTATCCGTGATCAATGATTACGGTGCGACCATACCCGGTAAGCCAGCCTGCAAATATAACCTTACCATCACCTGCCGCAACAATTGGGTCGCCTCCATTGGCGGCAATATCCAGCCCATCATGAAACTCCTTCCCCCCACCAAAAGGAGACTGGCGGTAGCCAAACCTGGAAGTGATGTACCCTTCTACAGGCCATTTGGTGGGTAAAGCTGCCAGATATTGCTGGCGAGTCATGACGTCTGTTTTTAACTTTTCCAGTCTGTCCACCTGCGTTTCCAGGAGTGGGTTCAGCTCGTCAAAGCCCTTGGCAATCCTTTGCGCTATTTCCAACCATTCATCTCCGTCTAAACCGGGAGATTCGGTTGAACCTGGGTTATCTTCCCAGGAAGAATCTTGCAGTAAACTATCCAACCAATCGGGAATCCCGTTATGGGGAATTCCGCCCCCCATCGAACCCGTCACCTCATCTACTGAGTCTTCGCTTTTCCTGAGCCCCACCAGTTCGCGCACCTGCCTGTCCAGTTTCTCCACATCTCGTATTTTTTCTCGTATGGCCTCCTCTTCTTCCTTAAGGCGCATAATCTCATGTTGTTGCTGCTGGTTGATAACCTTAAGTTCTTCATAGTGTTTGGCCTCAGAGCGAAGTTGAAGGTTGTTGGCAAGCAAATACGTACTTATAGTCAGTATGGCAATCGTAGCCCCAGCTGTTATTTTTAAAAACCGGGAATTTTCAAGTTGGTCACCCTACCGTAGTAAGCAGGAATAATAAGCACTGTCCAGTGCTCATTATGTTTATGTTTATATTTTTTCATCCATTCCTCCCTTGAACCAACAAAATGCTTTGCCTCGTCAATAAAAAATTCTATGGTTAGTAACTACTGTAGAAGTGGGGCTGTTTGTGACCGTAATGTGGCTTCTGTTCCTTTGCCTGTAGAGAAAATGTCCCGTCCTGCAGCGGTTTTGTTTCTTGATAATCCGGTAGGGGGGTATTAACAAGATGAATATCATCCTGGTTGAATT
>JAAZLQ010000253.1 GCA_012799255.1 Bacillota bacterium | reverse complement strand
GGCGCGGATCTGTCCTATAAGGACAAATCCGCGCCGAGCCGGACACGGGATAAAAACAATTATTTGGAGGTATGAGTATGAACCGATTTACAGTTGAGGAAACAAACCTTATCAGCATTTACCATACAGGGACGCGCAGCGCGGCAGTCGAGGAAATAACCGCCGCGCTTCCTTTTATGGACAGCGATATGCGCGAGCTGGCCGGGCGCACAATGGATAAACTGAACGCCCTGACCGACGACGGATACTTACGGCTTGCCTTTGACCCCGCCGACGAGCAGGACGGATAAATGCCATGCCGCGACTTTCTAAAAAAGCAAAATTGGAATGGAGCCTGTTTATCGGGGACAACGGGCGGCGGCAGTATAACGGGCTTTGCCGCAAATGCCGCCATGAGTGCAAACAGTCTTTCCGTGTGACCGTCATTGAATGTCCGAAGTACGAGAGCAAGCGGAAAGTTACTTAACGTAGAACGGGGACGCAGCAGCCGCAAGGTTGCCGCGTCCCCGTTTTTTTGTATTTATGCCGTTATTACCGTTCTACTACCGGCAACCCATAAGAGCGTGAAAATTCGTATCAAAAAGGTGCGTTTTTGTCCGAAAAAACCGCCTGTACGGGCTTCCCCGAACGGCGGCAATCCCTTTCCTCTTCCCGGTGCAATCCGGCCTATTGTATCGCTTGAGGGTGTATTATGATATGGAACGAAACGCCTGTACCATTTCATTTACTGACTTAAAACGAGCTGATTTATCGGCACTTATACCTCTTGTCACAAAATCTTTGAGCTTTGGATTTGCTATTCCGTCGGTGTTCGTTTTTCCTGTCATAACGTAATATACAACTCTTGTTAATGCAAAGGTTTCATGTAGTATATTATATGTATCGAAGCCATCAACTAAAAGTGCGGGGTCATTAAAATAGCCCTTAAATTCAGTGTTAACGGTTGTAAGGGAACTGTCTGGGATTTTCACAAGGCCAAAATCAGCAATTTTAACGACAAGTGTATCGTGATATTCTTTTAGTAAAATGTTTTTGGGGCTTATATCGCGGTGGAGCCTGTCCTTTGAATGGATATACTCAAAAGCTCTCAATATTTGATTTACAATACCTTTTCGTATGGCTACCGCCAATGAAGAATTGTTCTTTTGAATAAAGCTATCAAGAGTGTAATCCATATATTCCATATAGTATTCATTTTTTGTTTCATCGTATCGGAATACTTCAAGAATATAGGGCGAAGAAAACTCTTTCATTTCTTCAAATTCACGTTTGAACCTTTCAAGCTCTTTTGCTGACAAGTCCTTTTTTGCCCGCTTAATCACAAAATGTCGGTCATAAAAAGTGTCTTTGTATTTGAAAACATTTGCGTATGAGCCGGTTCCAATCTGCTTTATAGAAAATGTTATCGTCGTTTGTGGATTATCTGTCGTTATTGTTGTGTTCGGTATAAAAATCGGAAGTGTGTAATACAATTCAACTTTTTCCATGTGAGGGGGTAATACGCTGCCCCCACTCGAACTTAAAAAATCGCGGCACTTTTTGATAAGGTCAAAATAATACTTATCTATTTCAAAGGATAAGCTATCATTTTTCAGCGCATTATAAAGTCCCAATGTGATTTCGATTGTCTTAATCAATTTGCGACTGGGGTCTGCCCAAAAATGAGCTTCATTGTCATGTGTTGGAAGTCGCTCATTCATAGTCCGAAATAAAGTAATAAAGTCATAGTGAAGTGTGCTTAATATTTCACGCAATCGTGCGTTTTCTATACCCGTATATAGCTCTGAATATTCTGCATTTATAGCACTATTGGATAAAAGCTCTCTATATTGAGCTTCAATATAATTTCCGATATTCATTTTATCGCCCCTAACAAATTATACTAAACAGATTACATAGCGTCAATTTATTCCACTTGAAAAAGCAAGAAGCGCAACGGCCTGTAACGGCTATCGCGCCCCTGCTCTTTTTTATGTCTATGGTTCTGTTGTCATTGAGGAAACAACTTCCCTTGCAATGCGGTTGCTTTCGCTATTGAAAGTAACAATCCTGTATACGGTCAATATCAGATACCATGCGGCGACAAGGAGCCGCCACACAATAATAACGCCGCCAATCAGACCGCCAATGATAAAGTTTAACGCCCATACGCCCACCGTGCCGCCGAGGTCAAACCCGCGAGGGATAAGCCACAGGCGCACACGCCAAATGCCGAACGGGATACCGCAGACGAGCCACACATAAAAATAATTTGTTACGCCGTCTTTGGTAAACACCGGCATAAACATGGCAAAGAGCAGCCACGCAAGAAACACCGGCAATACAACCTTTGTAAAAAAGTCTTTTGCTATTTCCTTTCGCGTCATTTTTTATCACCCCTGTTCAACGACCATCACCAAATATCTACACCTTAATTATACAGAATTTTCCGCAAAGTGCAATATAAATTCGCCCTGATTGATATAGCAGTTCCTACAATTCCGCGTCCCTGCCTTTTGACTTGTCCGCTTCCGGCTGGTGTAAAATACTATCCACATTGGCCTTGATAATGCCGTACTCTTTTACCTGTTTTTTCAGCTTGCCATATTCGGACGATAGTGTTTCCTTTTCAGCTTGCAGCCGCGCATACTCTTTTTGCAGTCCGGCAGGATTAGGGAGCTTGCCGCCCTCTGCCTGTACCGCCTTTAACGCTTTAGTTGCGGCTTCATGGAGTATCAACGCGCTTTCATTGGCGGCGCGGTATTGTGCCTTATCCTTTGCCGCCCGGTATCCGTCATAAGCGGGCTTTGTCTGATGATAGGTAGTAATGTTTTTGATAAGCAAGGCCATATCGGACAACCGCTTTTCTACTCCTTTCAATGCAGCCCCGGCCTGTTCGCTGGCGGCGGCGACTTCCTCAACCTTTACCCGTAAATCAGCATATTGCAGGATATTGTTTTCGGTTAGGAAATTGACCGTCTTTGCGGCCTGTTTCAGATTGTGGATTTTCGCCCACTGTTCATATCCCCGGCTTTGCTGCGCTTTAATACTGTTTTCAATATCAATAACAAGGCTGACCGTTTTACTGTCGCGCTTAGGTGCGGATACCGCCCGTTTCTTGCCCTGTATGCGCTCTGTAATCCGTTGGGCGGTATAATCTTTACCGAGCGTATTTTCACGTAAGCGGGTAAACTTTTCTTGACCGGGAGCGCGGAAAGAAATTGTTTCGCCGCGCCGCTTGACTTCATACCCGGCAGCTTCCATGCGCCGCAAGAAATCCTCAAAGTCTTTCGCTTGCGGGATAGTGGTATCAATGGCGATTTTGAGCTTGCCTTTCCAGCTTCCCCCTGCTTTGTCGGCGGCGTACTCTGCATAGCTGCGCCCCTGTTCCTTTGCCGGACGGGTGCGACGCTGACCGGCCTTGTCGGTGTATTCGATTTGCTTTCCGGGCTTCACAATCGACAGGCCGCTTTCCCGGCATATTCTATCGCTGGCGTTTCGGATTTGGTAATAGCTCTTTTTGTTGCTGTTGTACTTGTGGTAGTCCATGAAGTTGACGGCGCAAAATATGATGTGATTATGCACATGGCCTT
>JAAZLQ010000024.1 GCA_012799255.1 Bacillota bacterium | reverse complement strand
GATGGCTATAGGGCCCAAAACTTCAATGATGAAGTTTTAAAGATTGCCTTGGAAGATTCTATAGAAAGGATTAAGGTGGCCAAAGATGCTGGAGAAGATTAAAGAGCAAATCTTAATCATTAGAGAAAGCGGCGTAACAAATATGTTTGATATTAATAGAGTTCAATACGAGGCCAATCAACTGGAGTTCTATGAACTAGTTATTTTCCTAGAGGATGAAAAGGAAAAATATATCCAATTTATAATGACTGGTGAACTTTAAAGAAAGTGTGCTTATATTGAAAATAGTACTTGCTATATATCCCTTTTAGAGTGATATATGTAGGTAACAAAATACACTTTCAAGGAGGAAATGAAGATGAAAAAGGGCGATATTTATAAAGTAAAAGGTAAAGAATTATTTTATCAATTCGTTGGTTATTGGGGAGGAGATTTAGTTTTTGCTCCAATGGGTGAAGAAGAAAATCAAGTGCAAATTTATAGCATTGAGGAATTAAAAGAATTTATTAGCTTAGGCTACTTTAGCAAGCTTCATCCAGTAACTAAAAAATAAAATATCAACAGAAACAAAGAGCTTCTTAGAGGCTCTTTTCTTTTGCCTAAATGAAGGGAGGCGGCAAAAATTAGGAAACTCAAAGACTATAAGCCAACTAAGTTTATGGCCAAAGACTCCGTTTATAATAAGGATGCCGCTGATTATGCGGTTTCATTTATACAGGCTCTAACTCACACCAAAGGTCGGTGGGCAGGGAAACATTTTGAACTTATAGATTGGCAAGAACAAATCATAAGAGATTTATTTGGAATAATTAAGCCAAATGGCTATAGGCAATTTAATACAGCCTATGTGGAAATACCAAAGAAAATGGGAAAATCTGAGCTGGCAGCAGCCATTGCCCTTCTCCTCACTTGTGGTGACGGTGAACAAAGAGCTGAGGTTTATGGTGCTGCAGCCGATAGAAACCAAGCTTCCATAGTTTTTAATGTGGCGGCTGATATGGTTAGAATGTGTCCACCTCTAGCTAAGAGAGTTAAAATTTTAGATTCAATGAAGAGATTAATCTATCAGCCAACAGGAAGTGTATATCAAGTCCTGTCTGCTGATGTTAAAAATAAACACGGTTTCAATACTCATGGAGTTGTCTTTGATGAACTCCATACCCAACCTAATAGAAAACTATATGATGTTCTAACTAAAGGGTCTGGGGATGCAAGAACCCAGCCTCTTTACTTCTTAATAACTACAGCTGGAGACAATCAAAATTCTATCTGTTGGGAGGTTCATCAAAAGGCTGTAGATTTACTTGAAGGTAGAAAAACAGACTCTACCTTTTACCCTGTTATTTATGGTGCTGATATGGATGATGATTGGACAGATCCTAAGGTTTGGAAAAAAGCTAATCCCTCTCTAGGAATTACCGTAACTATGGATAAGGTAGAAGCGGCCTTTGAATCAGCTAAGCAAAATCCCGCAGAGGAAAATTCTTTCAGACAGCTAAGGCTTAACCAATGGGTAAAACAAGCTGTAAGATGGATGCCCATGGATAAATGGGATGCCTGTTCTTTTAAAGTTGATCCTAAAAGCTTGAAAGGTAGAATTTGTTATGGTGGTCTTGACCTATCATCTTCTACAGATATTACAGCCTTTGTTTTAGT
>JAAZLQ010000296.1 GCA_012799255.1 Bacillota bacterium | reverse complement strand
AAGGAGGAATATTTGAATGAAAAAGGCGAAGACAAAATCCATACTTGGCGTTGTTTTGACGTTGCTCGCTTGTCTAACGCTTGCTGTAGGTGTGGCTAGTGCTCAGAATTATGTAGAGGGGCCCACAATTAAAGAGGATTCTAACTCTCCCACTGGGTACACCGTAACATTCGTCTATAAGAACGAGAATGCCACCCGAGTGCAGCTTGCTGGTGATCTGGAATTGCGCGATGTCAACGATCCACCCGCTGTATTTCCGTCGTCCGGCACTCGCTACCAACCAGAAGAATGGAAGCCTGGTAGATATCACGTCGGCGGAAATGAATTTCGCCGAGATATGACCGAGGTGGGTGGCGGATATTGGTCAATTTCCATCCCCATGCATGCAGGCGGTTTAAGCTATTGGTATCGTGTATGGGATCCTGCGCAAGGTTGGGAAGACAAACGCATCTGGGATCCAGCTGCTGCGCATCCGCGGCCTGCTGGCAATACGACTTTTCGTGCTAACAACAACGACGAGCTTGGTGTAGTATATGTACCTTACCACGAGAAACAATCTGATCCGGTGCTTCAGAGCCGTGGTACCTATGAATTACCCATGGTGGATCCATCGAAAAGAGGAACGGTGGAGTATGTGGAATATACTACTATTCTAGGTGATGACGGGTGGTACCTTGGGGTATACCTACCACCGGGTTACGACCCAAAGCGTGCAGAACCCTATAAGGTGCTCTATCTTGCCCATGGCATATTTGGTGACGAGACTGACTTTATGGTACCTGTAAACTCTCCTAATATCTTTGACAACTTGATTGCCAAAGGCGAAATAGAACCCACTGTACTTGTCACCATGGGAAATCATTTTTCGCCAGGTACCGGATTTGAGTCTTACAACATGGAGGCGGTAGCGAGAAATATAGCCGAAGTCATAATCCCCTTTATGGAAGAGAATTATAATGTGTCTAATAAGCGGGAAGGGCGCGCATATGGTGGATTCTCCATGGGGGGGATGACTGGCGGCCATGTAATTAACAACTATCACAGCTTATTCGGGTATTTTGGATTTTTCTCAGGGACACCTAGAGAGCCTAACTACGTCAAGATTGCAGAAGAGGCAGGCCCCAATGTACCCTTCGTATTTTTGGGTAATGGCACTTTCGAAGGTCCCCTCACAGGCATGAACGAGATTCGGGACAACTTTAGAAACGTTTCAATTCCCAGTGAAACTCAGGCAGTTCCTGGTGCTCATGATGGAATGACTGCAGGGCAGCTATTGACTATTTTCGCTAGGGAACACCTCTGGAAACCGGTGGAGATTTATTAGTTCGAATTTAACGTCAGCTCCTAACGCCGGATGAAATGGGGCTGCCGTAGTGAAATCGTTGACAAAAGAAGAGGCTACTTCTGGCAGTGGCTAGAAGCCTCTTCTTCCATCAAGTATTACAGTCACCGCTTACACGTGTTGTCTTTGTTAGCGGTGTTCTTATTTCTAACAGGTATATATCCATTTGTGCTAACCGGTTGACGCAAATTATTTGATTATCTATACTATGATTGTAAACAGTTCATTAGAAAACAGCACTTAGTTCCCATTAAGTTTTTTACTACCAAAGGAGGTGCTAGAATTGACAGTACGTAATCAAATTATGCTGATTACCTATTCTGACAGTCTAGGAAAGAATCTGCAAGAATTAAAGTATATTTTAAAGAAGCATCTGCGGGGAGTTGTGGGAGGAGTTCATATCCTGCCATTTTATCCAAGTTCGGCAGATCGAGGGTTTGCACCTATTGATTATCGCACAGTGGACCCTGCATTTGGCACATATGAGGATATTGTAGAACTAGGCGCCGAGTTTGACCTAATGGTGGATTTTATGATTAATCATATATCTCGCCAATCTAGTTATTTCCAGGATTTTAAAGCCAAGAAGGACAAATCCAAATATCGAGAAATGTTTATTAGGTACAAGGACTTTTGGCCCAATGGTGAGCCAACACAGGCAGATGTTAAACGCATTTACCGTCGCAAGCCCCGTGCTCCTTATGTAGATGTACACTTTGCGGATGGTACAAGCGAAAAGATCTGGTGTACCTTTGATGAGGAGCAAATTGATTTGAACGTCAACTCAGAGGTAACCAGGGAGTTTATCCGCGATTCGCTGAGCTTTCTGGCTCAAAATAACGCTGCCATTATCCGTTTAGATGCCTTTGCTTACGCCATAAAGAAACTAGGGACAAATTGCTTCTTTGTGGAGCCTGAAGTGTGGGAACTATTGGAGTTTGCCAGAGATGTTCTTAAACCTTATAATGTGGAGATCCTGCCTGAAATTCATGAGCATTACACTATTCAGCTTGAGTTGGCGAAAAGAGGATACTGGGTCTATGACTTTAGCTTGCCAATGTTGCTATTGTATAGTCTTTATTCAGGAGACAATCAGCGCCTTCTTCACTGGCTACGGATTTGCCCTCATAAGCAGTTTACCACCCTCGACACCCATGACGGCATTGGTGTAGTGGATGTTAAAGATCTTCTAACTGAGGAGGAGATAGATCAGACTAAAGAATACCTCTTCTCCCGCGGGGCCAATGTTAAGCCAATTTACAATACCACAGCTTATAACAATCTTGATGTCTACCAGCTAAACTGTACGTATTATTCAGCTTTAGGCAACGATGATGATGCTTATCTTTTGGCTCGGGCGATCCAATTCTTTACCCCCGGGATCCCCCAGGTATACTATGTGGGACTGTTGGCTGGTGAAAATGACATTCAGTTATTAGAAGAAACTAAAGTAGGAAGAAACATCAACCGCCACTATTATAGTTTGGAGGAGGCGGAAGAGAATATGGAAAGACCTGTGGTTCAGCAGCTCTTTCAGCTAATGCGTTTCCGTAACTCTTACCCGGCCTTCGATGGTCAGTTCTCCGCGGAGCCCATTGGTGACCATGGCTTGAGACTTACTTGGAAGAATGACGTTCACAAGGCAGTTCTCGAGTCTGATCTGAAAACTCACCACTTTAAAATCTCCTATTGGGACCCTGAAGTACAGCAAGAACGGAACTTAACTCTTGAATAATATTTTCCTGAATTCACGTGTGTTAACCGGTTGACATATGTTTTAAGATTGTGATACAATCTTATATAAAGAAGGCAGATGTCAAATCTGCACTAAAAAGGAGGAAGTGTTGTGAGGAGAATTAAGTTAGGTCTATGCATGTTGGTT
>JAAZLQ010000376.1 GCA_012799255.1 Bacillota bacterium | reverse complement strand
GGTGAAATAACGGGAGTAAGAGTGGAGAATGGAAATCAACTGGTATTTCTTTATGCCGACGGCAAAGAATGCGTTAAACGATGACAAGACCGTTCCAGGACGGAAAGTTGGACAGATGAGAAGAAAGAAGCCGCAAGAAGAAAGCGGTTAGAGAGGAGAAGCACGGATGGCTAAGAATATCACGGTGATCCCGGCTACACGGAATCAGCACACCGGCATCCCCACCACAACCAAGTACAAACGCCGTGTGGCCGGTTATGCCCGTGTGTCAACCGACAGCGAAGAACAGCAAACCAGTTACGAGGCCCAGGTGGACTACTATTCCCGGTACATCCGATCCAACCCGGAATGGCAGTTTGTGGAGGTTTACACCGACGAGGGTATCTCCGCCACCAACACCAAAAAGCGAGACGGCTTCAACCGCATGATCCAGGATGCTCTAGACGGCAAGATCGATTTGATTCTGACCAAGTCGGTCAGCCGCTTTGCTCGCAATACCGTGGACAGCCTTACCACCGTCCGCAAGTTGAAGGATGCCGGTGTAGAGGTCTATTTTGAGAAAGAAAACATCTGGACATTAGACAGCAAGGGTGAGTTGCTAATCACTATCATGTCCTCCCTGGCACAAGAGGAGAGCCGATCCATCTCTGAGAATGTCACCTGGGGTCAGCGGAAACGGTTTGCTGACGGCAAGGTTACGATGCCCTACCGATCCTTCCTTGGTTAGCGCAAGGGTGCCGATGGCGCACCGGAAATCGTACCGGAGGAAGCCGAAATCGTAAAGCGGATCTACGCACTGTTTATGCAAGGCAAGACCACCGGCGCCATTGCGAAAACCCTCACCGCAGAGGGCATCCCCACACCCGGCGGCAAGCAGAAATGGGCGGTTTCCACCATTGAGAGCATTCTGAAGAATGAGAAATACCGGGGAGACGCTATTCTGCAGAAAACCTTTACAGTAGACTTTCTGCAGAAGAAAATGAAACCCAACGAGGGCGAGGTGCCCCAATACTATGTACAGAACAGCCACCCGGCCATTATTGAGCCGACAGAGTGGGATTTGGTGCAGGCAGAGATGGCTCGGCGTAAGGAACTGAAACAGCGGTACAGTTGCCACAGCGTATTTGCCTCGATGATCTTCTGCGGAGAATGCGGTGGGTATTACGGTTCTAAAGTGTGGCACTCCACTGATAAATACCGCCGGGTGGTATGGCAATGCAGCGATAAGTTCAAGGGTGACCATCGCTGCGGCACACCCCACTTGACGGAATCTCAGATCCAGGAATTGTTCCTTCGGGCATTCGGCAAAGTGGTATCCTTACGGGATATCATTTTGGAGGATTGCCGCCTGGTACAGAAACAACTTTTCGATTGCACAGAATTGGATCGGCAACAGCAGACCCTTGCGGAAGAGATGCGGATGGCGGCGGATATGGTGCGACACTGCATTGAGGAGAATGCTTTGAAGGTGCAGGATCAGACAGAGTACCTACAGCGGTATGAGCAGTACACCTGGCACTACGAGAAACTAAAGAAGAAATATGATGCCCTGGAAAACGAGCGGCAGCGGAGGAAGGAACAGCAGGATCGGCTCGGTGCCTTCATTTCCACGATGGAGCATACGCAGACAGTGCCGATTGCGTTTGATACTGATCTTTGGTTGGCCACAGTGGATCATGTGACGGTACATAAGGACACAGTAGTTTTCACCTTCAAGGGCGACATGGAAATAACCGAGAACATTTAAGAAACGGCCCGGAGCCTGGGATACCACCCAAGTTCCGAGCCGTTCTCTCTTACTCATATAACGGTTGGGGTATAAATCAACGCAAAGTCTATCCGCAAACCTGTATCACCAGGAAATCACTCCCTGGGGAATGTAAAAAGCGACCGCATAACGGTCGCATAGGTGCATCGCATTTCAAAACCCTTGTCCTGCAAGAGGTTTTAGGCAAAAATAAAACGGACGAAACTACGAAATTGTATCATAGTTTCGTCCGTTTATGGTGCGGATAAGAGGACTTGAACCTCCACCGAATTGCTCCGACTAGAACCTGAATCTAGCGCGTCTGCCAGTTCCGCCATAT
>JAAZLQ010000085.1 GCA_012799255.1 Bacillota bacterium | reverse complement strand
TTTCCCAGATAGATCCTTTTCCATGATTCTATTATCCAGGGATATACGTCAGGATCCAAGTCTAAATTTGCTTATTTAGTTTTCAAGGTTCAAGAGTGAGAAAGAACCTAAAATGATCTCCCTAAATCTTAATATACGAGGAGGTTATTATGATGAAGATTCCTTATACGGGCTGGACCTGGTTGATCAACCATGAGGATAATCATAAATGGGAGTTTGAGCAATTTCTTAAGGAAGTTGCAGACTTGGGTTATGAGGCAGTAGAAAACTTTGCTTTTATAACCAAGTATTTCGATAACAACGCGGATGAAGTGAAGGCGCTACTCCAGAAATACAACCTAGAAATGGTAAACCTCTATTTGCACTACTCCGACGATCCAGAAGCCGATTATGAAAACGCGGTGAAATATGCTGACTTTATGAAGAAAATCGGAGCGACCTACATGAACCTACAGGCTGTCATGTGGAAGGATCCTCCTAACGATCGTCCCATGGACAAAGAGGCCATTCTTGCCTATGCTCAATTATCCAACAGAATTGGGAAACTGTGTCGCGACAATGGATTAGTGGCATGCTTCCACCCTCACGCTAACACGGCCATTTATAAAGAAGAAGAGATAGATCTATTTCTTGCCAACACAGATCCCGAGTTGGTTGGTCTCTGTCTAGACACTGCCCATGCTTATTTAGCGGGGATGGATGTTGTGCAGGCCTTTGCCAAGTATGCCGATAGAATTGTTTACGTTCATCTAAAAGACGTTGATCCAGATGAAACGGAGCATCCCGAATGGCCCATGCGTCGCTTTAGGACGCTGGGCTATGGTGTAATTGATTTTAAAGGTGTATATAAAGTGCTTAAGAATCATGGCTACGACGGTGTACTGTGTGTCGAATTAGACAATCCACCGGTCTGCAACTATAAAGCCGCGATGGATTCTAGGAGATATTTGCATAATGTGATTGGTATCTGAAGACAAAGAATAGTCAAGAATTTGGTCTCTCCGGAGAATCTCTGGGGAGACTTTTTGTCTTTAGCACACTTCTCCTGATAGAATGAGACAAAGGTTTTTTCTAGCTCATGTCTAACTTAGGATAAAGACGCCTGACATGGGATAGATCATCTTACTAAAGGAGACGAATCTTGAAAAAGTTATTTGTATTTGATGTGGATGGTACGCTACTTACATCGGAGGTTAAGATTCTAGAATCGACTAAAGAAGCGATGAAACTACTGCAAGCACAGGGCCACCAGATATTATTGGCCAGTGCCAGACCGCCCGTTGGGTTAAAAACTTTATTGGCAGAGCTAGGAGCAGGGTCACTCTTTATTGGCTTAAACGGTGCTTTAATCATGGATGGTGACACCATCCTAGTGGAAAAGGAAATACCATCAGAGGGGGTCATGGAAGCCCTAGGTTTGGCAAGATCCTACAAATTGAGTGTCAACTTCTATTCGGGAGGTAGCTGGTTCGTTGAGGAAGTGAACGAATACATCCGTAACGAAGCCAAGGCTGTAAACGCTAAGCCGGAACTAGCCGACCTAGATCTGGTTGCTAAGAATTCTAAGGTTCATAAGGTGCTTGTAATCGGCCATGAGCCCGATGTTCCCCGTTACCAAAAGGAGTTACAGGCCAAGTCACCTCTGGTCAATGCGAGTATTTCGCTCTCCAACTATTGCGAGATTGTTTCTAATACGATATCTAAAGCAACAGCACTAAAAGAGGTTTGCAATAAATTGGGTGTGAGCCTTACAGACACTGTGGCCTTTGGCGACGGTGAGAATGATCTGGAAATGTTAAAGCTAGCTGGAATATCTGTTGCCATGGGCAATGCCCATCCTGCCTTATTAGAGCAAGCGGATCATGTAACTTTAAATAATAATGAAGATGGGATCTTGGCTGGAGTTAGGTGGGTGCTAGAGCAAATAGGTGGCAGGGAATAGTCTCGGCGCGACGAATAGAACAACTGAATAAGCCCAGCAGGTTGTAAGGGAAACCGGTGCAAATCCGGTACAGCCCCTGCTACGGTGATTAGTGACAAGATCGGCAAAAGTCCATTGGGAATTTACTCCTGAGAAGGAGCCGATTGCGGATGACCTAGAAGTCCGGAGACCTAACCTGTGTGGAGATGGACACCTTCTTCAGAGGGAAGTGAGGTGGGCATATTGCGCGTTGCTTTTTGGCCACGCCTGTATAACCCATCCCCTTGATGGGCTTTTTTTATCTGTAAGGGGAGGTATTCGTAATGAAAAACGTCCAAAGTATGATTGCAGAATACATTGCCAGATCGGATTGGCGTGTAAATGAGAACAGCAACATGAACTACTCTCTACAAGGACTGAACAACCATATTATCTCGGCAGTAAGTTCTAAGTACTGGTTGGAAGAAGTTTATTCGGAGGAGATTGGGGAGGCTCATATCCATGGTGATTTTCATATCCACGATTTGGGTTTACTTTCTCCCTATTGCTGCGGTTGGAACCTAGAAGACCTTTTGCTAAAAGGATTTGCTGGAGTTAGTGAAAAGGTGGAGAGCACACCAGCTAAGCATTTTAGAACCGCCTTAGGTCAGGTAGTTAACTTTTTTTATACGCTGCAAGGTGAAGCGGCGGGAGCCCAAGCATTTGCTAGTTTTGACACTTATCTGGCTCCTTTCATTGCCTATGACAGGCTTGATTACGGGCAAGTAAAACAAGCTTTGCAGGAGTTTGTCTTTAATCTAAATGTGCCAACCAGGGTGGGCTTTCAAACACCCTTTGTAAATATCACCATGGATTTAACCCCATCTGGCTCTTTAGCCAATAGCCCTGTGATTATCGGCGGGGAGTATCAGGATAGTTGTTATGGAGATTACCAAAAAGAGATGGATATGATCAACGAGGCTTTCTGTGAAGTGATGATGGAAGGTGACGCGAAGGGCAGGGCTTTTAGTTTCCCCATACCTACCTATAACATCACCAAGGACTTAGATTGGGATTCGACTGTTTTTGAGAAAGTCTTGGCAATGACTGCCAAATACGGTACTCCTTACTTTACTAACTTTATCAACTCCGATTTATCACCTGATGACGTGCGCAGTATGTGTTGCCGTTTGCGTCTCGATGCCAGGGAGCTCCGTAAACGGGGCGGAGGCCTCTTTGGTGCCAATCCCCTTACAGGTTCCATTGGTGTGGTTACCATTAATCTAACCCGCATTGGATACTTAAGCGCGACCCGGGAAGAGTTTTTTGCCCGTTTGGATCGTTTAATGGTTCTGGCTAAAGAGAGCCTGTTACTAAAACGGCAAGTGTTGGAAGAACTCATGGGAAGGGGTCTATATCCCTATTCTAAAGTTTACTTAGAAGATGTGTATCAAAGGTTTGGCAAATACTGGGCCAACCACTTTAACACCATTGGTTTAGTCGGCATGCACGAGGCTTTGCAGAATTTTAAGGGGTGGGATTTAACCTCTTCTGAAGGGCTGGAGTTTGCCCAAGAAGTGCTCGGGCATATGAGAAATCGGCTAGTTGAGTTTCAAGAAGAGACAGGCGAGCTTTTTAATCTAGAAGCCACTCCGGCGGAAGGAACTTCTTATCGTCTGGCTAGATTGGATAAGCAGATTTATCCAGATATAAAAGCAGCTGGTGGTAAGCATGAACCGTATTACACCAACTCAACTCAACTTCCAGTTGGTTACACCACAGACCTTTTTGAGGCCCTAGAGCTACAAAATAATTTGCAAACCTTGTATACTGGCGGGACTGTCTTCCATGCGTTTTTAGGTGAAGAAGTGGATGATCTAACTGCAGTTAAACGCACCTTGCAGACGGTCTTTAACCGCTATGAGATACCCTACTTTACACTCACCCCCACCTTTAGTATTTGTCCAGAGCACGGTTACCTCCGTGGTGAAGAAAAGAGTTGCCCAACTTGCGGGAAAGAGACAGAGGTGTGGAGCAGGGTAGTGGGCTTTTACCGTCCTGTGAAGAATTGGAACTTAGGGAAAAAGTCAGAGTACGCTGAAAGGCGGACTTTTGCGGTGGAAACAGCCTCATGATCATAGGCGGTATCATGCCCTTTAGTTTAGTGGATTATCCTGGTTTACCAGCGGCCACCGTTTTCACTTTAGGATGTAACTTACGCTGCCCGTTCTGCCACAATGTGGAGCTTGTTGAAGGGAAAGAACAAGTTGATAGTGGGCAGTTCTTCACGCTTTTGGAAAAGCGTGTTGGTTTGCTCGATGGGGTCTGCATCACTGGTGGTGAGCCCACCTTACAAAGAGGTTTGGCAGACTTCGCAAAACGCATTAAAACACTAGGGTTTAACATTAAGTTAGATACCAATGGCTCACGGTCGCAAGTTCTAGCAGAGCTTTTGGAGCAAGACTTACTGGATTATGTGGCGGTGGACATTAAAGCTCCTCCGCAGCTTTACGCTGAGGCCACCCGAGTAGCCTTGACTTTCGCTCAGGTTGTTGAGTCAGTCAATGTATTGCGGGAAAGCCAGGTGGAGTATGAGCTAAGAACTACGGTAGTGCCAGGGCTAATCGACTTAGAAGGACTAGAGTTGATTCAAAAGGCCCTAGGACCAGTTCCCCGCTACGCTTTGCAACAGTTCCGTCCGCAGAAAACTTTGGATCCTAGTTATGGTGAAATTACTCCTTTTGATGCTACTTGGTTTATAAAGGCCAAAGAAATCTTGCAGGCGGCGGGAACCGAAGTAGTGTTACGAGGTATAAACAGTTAAAAAAAGGAGAGCTCGCGGTGAGCTCTCCTTTGCATATTAATCCGCTTCGACAAAGACTTTTATGGAAGTCATGGATTCTGCCAAGAACTGTCCATTTTCCATTTAAAGGCTTGAACCCAAATGTCATTTTTGCCAGCAAGGAGCCTTTCGAGCTCAATCTCAAATTCCGTGTCTTGTATAGCGCCAGGGATATCGAAGTCATCGTGGGGATTAAATTTCGCTACTTTGTATTCCGTTGCCTCTTCGACCTTCAACCATTCCAGTGTGACTTTTTCCTTGTTTATCTCGGCTGTAACTTCGGGTAATTCCATGAAGAAAACAGGAACACACATGGTTTGCCGCTTGCCGGCAAAATCAAGTTTTATAAAACTGTGTTTTCCAATCACAACGTTTTGAAGATTTATGCTATAACTCTCATCTCCGTCATTATGAACTATTGTTTGGACGTGCTGCTTTTGTAACGCGTCCACAGATGGACCATAGGATACGCTCGGCTTCTCGTCCAGATTTGAGATGTTTATTTGCTTTACATCGGGATCGTTGTGGGTGTAAATCCTTAGTTGATGCAAGTGCTCGGTGTTTACTTCCAGTTCCTCTGTCATATCCTTGTTGGCATACACCTGCTTTGCAATCGCGACTCCATCTTTACCCCATTCCGCACCCTTCCATGCCCATAATTGATAGTTGCCAGCGGGAACTTCGAAAGTAAATGTTCCTTCATTCTTGTCGTTAAAACGGACCGTTTGGAAGGTGTCATTTAGGTAAACATCAATGTAATCCAACGTTTTTGTTTGATCTACAATTATTCCTGAAATAGTGATCGGTGTGGTGCTGGAGTTTCCCAAACCTCCTATACATCCTGTGGTTAATGAGGCTAGGAGAACTATTGTTACAATCATTACTAGAGTTCGTTGTTGCAATGTAACTACTCAATCCTTTCCAATTGTTTATTGATCAGGCGGTAAAACTTCCGCCCAAGCGCCTATATTTTTTCGGCGCCAAGAGTAAAAAAGCCTGCCTCAGGCAAACACCGCAGGAAGAAGTCGTTGATCCCCTAGTATGGACGACACTGCAAAAAGAAAAAGCAAAGTTACTAGACTATATAGAACCAATTTAAGTGCTCGCTGCATTATTTCATCCCCCTAAGCTGGTATTTATAAAACTTCTACTAATTTTTCTATAACCATTTCGCCTTAGACTTAAAATGTATCAAGACAAGCTTAATGCGTTAGTGCATTTTTTTTACAATAATGCAGGGATAACCGGGTTCGTAGCGAAATACTAACAATAACAAAATATTTTTGGAGGTGCTTTAATGTATCGAGCAAGAAACGTTCTGCTAATTGCCTTAGTCCTGGCACTCTGCCTTCCAGGGCTAGCCTTAGCGCAAACGACGACAGTGGAGTTTTGGCACAGTATGACGGGTTCACGGCTTACGGTTCTCAACAATCTTGTAGAGCAATTTAATGCCATTAATCCCGCCCATCAAATTCAACCTGTTCTTATTGGTACTTATGAAGAAGGTCTAACTCGCTTCATGGCTGCCTACCCTGTTGGACAAGAACCAGGTATAGTCCAAGTTTATGAGGTAGGAACTCAAGCAATGCACGACAGTGGCATGATCATTCCTGCTTATCAAATCCCCGAGCGCCTCGGCGAAGAGTGGGATTTCGGACAGTACATTGCTCCGATTGTTCGCTACTACTCTAAAGACGGAAATCTCTGGTCCTGGCCATTTGCATCATCTTCAGCAATGCTGTATTACAACGCTGATCATATGCGTCAAGCGGGTCTAGATCCAGATCAACCACCACGTACATGGCAAGAGATGTACGAAATGGGACTTAAGCTGATTGAAGCTGGTGTAGTAAAACACGCCATGTCCACCGGTTGGCCCGATTGGATGTTTGAAACCCAGTTAGCCCTCCATGATATCGAGTTTGCTAACATGGGTAACGGCCGTGAAGGTTACCCAACTGAAGTAACCTGGCCAAATAAGTTCACCGATGAGCTCATGGAAATTTGGGGCAAGATGGCTGCCGATAATGTATGGATCTATGGTGGCGCTGAATACAATGCTAACGGTGCGTTCAATAGTGGTGAAATTACCTTCTTGATGCAATCCACATCTTCTTTGGATGGCGTCCTTAGCACCGTTGGAGATAACTTTGAAGTACGGACCACCTTTTTGCCTCGTCTCAGCGACGACTACCCACGTGGGAACGTACTCATTGGTGGAAACAGCTTGTATGTTTCTAACCGTGTAACCGACGAAGAATTGAGAGTAATCTTTGAATTCTTCAAGTTCCTCTCCGATATCGAAGTGGGAGTATACTGGCATAAGAATACCGGTTACTTCCCAGCAACAAATGCTGCTATGCAGGCACTCATGGATGAAGGCTGGTTTACACAAAGCCCGAACCATCTCACTGCCTTCTTGCAGATTCTCTCCGGCAAAACTGAAGGTAACGCCGCTTCAGGTATGCGTATGGGACCATTTGCCATGGCCAGAGAGTGGGTACGTGACGCTCTAGAAAAAGTTGCCCGTGGCGAAGACCAACGTGCCGCCCTCGAGTATTCGGCTCAACAGATCAACGCATTACTTGCTGAATACAACGAGTTCCTCGACTAAGTATAGGCTTATTATGTAGTTCACATGATCACCGGAGCCTTGCCTCCGGTGATCTCTCTGATATCGTACTAGTGCTAGGAGGTTTTTCGTGGATAGGTTTCCTAAACACCGCATTCTCCCGTACGGGCTGATTTTTCCGTCACTGACAGTTATTATTGCTTTCTTGATTGTTCCGTTTGGCCAGGCGGTTTATCAATCATTTTTCCGCGTGTCCCCATTCGGTCGCCAATTACGCTATGTTGGTTGGCGAAACTACGTTGAAATGTTTCAGTCTGCAGAATATTTATCTAGTTTCAAGAACACTCTCATTTTTTCCGTGTTGGTGATCGGCGTAGGCTTAACGATTTCACTGTTTATTGCCATCCTCACTACCCAAAAGATTAGAGGAGCTGGGTTTTACCAGGTCGCATTCATTTGGACATATGCTATGTCTCCTATTATTGCGGGGGTCATGTGGTCATTAATCTTTGATCCTTCCATTGGTATTTTAACTCATGCTATAGCAGATTTGACAGGATATCGCATCAACTACTTCACCGACACGGTGGCCGCGTTTATTTTGGTTACGGTAGCCTCTGTGTGGGTAATGTTAGGCTATAATATTTGCTTCTTTGTGGCTGGTCTTCAAAATGTACCCCATGAACTTAAGGAGGCAGCTGCCATTGATGGGGCCAACGCCTGGCAAACATTTTGGGTTGTAACATTCCCTATGCTTAGTCCGACCACGGCCTTCTTAATCTTTGTTAATACAGTTTATGCCTTCTTCCAATCATTCGGTTTGATTGATGTAGTAACTCAAGGCGGGCCCAACCGTACTACTGAGTTCTTGATCTATAAAATCTACCGAGATGGTTTTGGTAGAATGCAAGAAGGGCAAGCTGCTGCCCAGTCCGTGATCCTCTTCATCATGGTGGCAATTGTCGGAGCGTTTCAAATCTATACATCAACTAAAAAATCCGTTTATAATCGTTAGGGAGGTGCCGTATAATGCGTATTAAGCGTAAGCAATTAATCAACTTTGGAATCCACGCGATACTGATCCTGACTCTAATTGCGGTAGCCTTCCCAATTTTTTATGCCTTTACCATGGCTACCCATACCCACCAGGACGCCTATGCCTTCCCGCCCATTCTCAAGCCGGGTAAGCGTTTGATTCCTAACATCGTGGAAGCTTGGAACCGTATTGGCATGGAAGTGGTGCTAACCAATAGTATGATCATCGCGGTACTAGTAGCCATCGGAAAAATCGTCTTTTCCATCTTGGCTGCCTTCGCCTTCACGCACTTTAAATTCAAAGGGAGCTGGCTCTTGTTCC
This sequence comes from Bacillota bacterium, assembly GCA_012799255.1. Next base: position 16,310 of record JAAZLQ010000085.1, on the reverse strand, counting down.
CCTTGTGTATGGTTACCCAAATGATGCCTCTACCAGTTCGGGTAATTCCCCTTTACCAAACCATGGCGAATTTGAACTGGTTGAATACCTTTAAAGCACTCACCATTCCTTATTTGGCTAGTACTACCGGAATCATCTTGTTCCGTCAGTTTTATATGACGGTGCCAGAAGAACTTGCCGATGCTGCGAGAGTAGATGGAGCCACACCTATGCAGTATTTGCGGCGAATCCTGATCCCACTTTCTTGGACCAACATTGCAGCCCTTTTGGTAATTGAGTTTGTCTATATGTGGAATGAGTATCTCTGGCCAAACATCGTCACCACGGCATCCGATATGCGCGTGGCTCAGATGGGTTTACGCATGCTCTATACTTCGGAGCGGGGAGCAGCTGAGTGGAATATTATTATGGCTGGTACGCTTGTGATCATGCTTCCGCCATTGATTGTACTTATTCTGTTCCGCAAGCAATTTGCCCAAGGTATCGCTATGCAGACGACAAAATAAAGATTTGCTTCAGCACAATTCAGACAGTCCTTGGACCTTTGGGTCTTGGAGGCTGTCTGATTTTTTCTAAGCAGTACAAAATAAAGGAGGAACAAGCATACTCGCTGGGAAGTATATGCGACAATGACTGCAAGGAGGATGGTGGTATGGCATCTGAGACTGTAAAGAAGGAACATACTGCTTGGTTCGTTTTTGTGGTAATTCTGGTGATTGCATCCATTGCGGTGAACGTATACTTGTTTCGCGCCCGTGCAGAGCAAGAGGATGCGGTAGAAGCTTTAATGGCCTTGCTTAAGAGCGAGCCATGGCAGGCGATTGATGCCCGTTTTGAACGAGAGTTGTCCTCTATTACCCAAACGCTTTCGCAACTGATTGAAGGCCAAACCGCACAGGATACTACCACAAAGCAGATTCTGGACTTGATTGAAAGTGAGCTGTGGAGTGCTAATAACGTCCAGATCCGCGAGGGGTTATTGTCTATTGAGCAAGCGCTGGTACGCCTTGAAGAGCGGCAAAATGCGCAAGATGTTGTTATCAAGGAAATTGTAACCTTGCTAGATGATGAGCCCTGGAGCGCTGATGGTGAACAGCTTCAGAAGGGGTTGTCGGCTGTTTCAGCAAGCCTTGCCCAGATCGAGGCAAAACAAGCTGACCAAGATCTGGCTGCCAAGGAGATTAAGGCTTTGCTGGAAGGCGAGCCTTGGAGTGTGACGAACAAGCAAATCCAAGAGGAACTATCGGCAATTTCGGCACTGCTTAACGAGTTAATCGCTGAACTGCAGGAAGAAGAGGAAAGCTTGCCTGCCATGGCATCTGTACTATCTGTTAGTGGTTATAGTGAGCAATTGGAAAAACAGCAGAATGGTGGGGTCGTGGAGGTTAGGCTTTTACCGGGAGACAATGTGTGGAATATTGTAGCCCGTTTCTATGAGTCGCCAAGTCCCAGTTTGGTCAAAAAGATCGTGGATTTCAACGGAATTTCCAATCCCCGAGGATTGCCGGTTGGCTTTAATGTCAAAATACCCCTGGGCGAAAAGTTTGATGACAATTGACCTTAATTGCCTTCACCCGTAATGGGTGAGGGCTTTTTAATTGTTAAAGAAGGTCTTTCTTTATATGTGTTGAATTTAATATCTGCGCAGAACCTTAATGGAATTCATCAGGGGTTCGATATGTTAAACATAATCAAACCTAAAGTGCTAAAAAGAAAGGAGGACAGTGAGAGTTTACCGGACCTTGAACATCAAAGGAGGAATTATTAGTGAGATTTAAATCGAAAAGCATTGTGGCTCTAGCCGTACTAGCGATAATGTTGATGGGGGCCAGTGTAGTAAGTGCCAAAACCCAAATTGACTTTTGGTTTTCTTTAAGTGGTCCATTAGGCGAGACCGTACAACAGCTTGTCACTGACTTCAACAATAGCCAAGATGAGTTCGAAGTAGTTGCCTTCTATAGAGGGGCTTATGCCGAATCGATGACTGCGGCAATCGCTGCTTATCGCGCAGGAAACGCACCGCACATTTTACAGGTTTACGAAGTAGGTACACAAACCATGCTCATGTCTGGAGCAATTTATCCAGTGTATCAACTCATGCAAGATAATGGCATCGATATTGACTGGGACGACTTTGTCGGGGCTGTTTATGCCTACTATACTCATGAGGGTAACCTTTATTCAATGCCCTTTAACTCTTCAAGTCCTATTTTCTTCTATAACAGAGACATCTTTGAGGCTGCTGGCCTAGACCCAGATCGTCCTCCTAAGACATGGCAGGAAGTAGAAGAATACAGCCGCCAAATCATCGAATCTGGCGCAGCTAAGTATGGATTTACAACCGGATGGCCCGCATGGGTTCAACTCGAAACCATGCATGCTTGGCACGGCTTACCATTCGCCAGCAAAGGTAATGGTTTTGACGGTTTAGATGCAGAACTTCTGATTAATGGCGAGCTTGGTATGAAACACATGTCTGCTCTAGCAAAGTGGCAAGAAGAGGGAATCTTCCACTATGGCGGACGTGGCGACAGCGCTAACTGGATCTTTATGAACGGTGACGCTGCTATGATGCCTCACTCCTCGGCACTAATTGGAAGTATGAAAGCAAGTGGTTTGAACTGGGATGCAGCTATGCTACCTCATTGGGGTGAGCCTTATAACGTTCAAAACACCATTATCGGTGGAGCAACCCTTTGGGTAATGAAAGGCCACAACGAAGAGGAATATCGCGGTGTAGCTGAATTCCTCAAGTTTGTTGCTCAACCAGAACAACAAGCATGGTGGCACAAGCAAACCGGATATGTACCTATCACCAATGCCGCTGCAGCGATCCTAGAGGCTGAAGGGCACTTCGATAAGGAACCATATCAACGCATAGCTATTGAGCAACTCAACTACTCTGAACCCACACCTGATACGAGGGGATTACGTCTCGGAAACTTTGTTGAGATTCGCAACGTTGTTGAAGAGGAGATGGAGAACATCTTCGCTGGTAACAAGTCTGTCGAAGCTGGTCTCAACGATGCAGTACGCAGAGCTAACGAGCTACTCCAAGAATTCGCAGAAATGTATCAATAGAACGAGTAAGCACACGGTTTGGATTTTATCCAAACCGTGTGCCACCTCCAAAGAAAGGGTAATACTATGTCTCAACAGGTTGTGTTTAGAAATAAGTGGCTCCCATATATTCTGATCGCACCCCAAATAGCGATAACCATTGTTTTTTTCTTTTGGCCAGCCATTACGTCCTTGCGACTCGCAGTATATAGGACTACTCCTTTTGGGGATCGCACCTTTTTCGTGGGACTCCAAAACTTTCAAAGGTTATTTGCTTCGGCCCAGTATAAGCAAAGTTTATTGACTACTCTTATCTTCTCGGCCAGCGTAACTCTTTTAGGTGTGGCCATTTCTTTAGTTGTTGCCTTGTTATTAAATCAGGCGGTGCGTGGGCGTACAATTTATCGTACAGCAATTTTATGGCCTTACGGCGTCGCTTTACCCATCGCCGGTATCCTTTGGATGTTCATGATGCATCCGACATTTGGAATCGTTCCCTACTTTTTTGAGGGCTTTATAGATTTTAAATTTGATTGGATCTTAGATGGCAATGCGGCTATGGTGCTGGTTATTCTTACCGCAATTTGGACTAACTTAGGTTATAATGTGGCGTTCTTCCTAGCCGGTTTGCAGGCTATTCCCAAATCACTCCAAGAAGCGGCATTGGTGGATGGTGCAACATCCCTGAAAGCAATTCGCCATATTACACTTCCTTTATTGTCACCAACAACATTCTTTCTGTTGGTTATGAACGTGGTTTACTCATTATTTGACACCTTTGGCTTAATTGATGCGGTTACCAAGGGTGGTCCTGGCGGGGCAACAGAGATTCTGATTTATAAAGCATATAAGGATGGAATTATCAGCCTTAACTTAGGTTCATCTGCTGCACAATCAGTAATCCTAATGGTTCTAGCAACATTACTAACAGTATTTCAATTTAGATTCATTGAGAGGAAGGTTTCATATTGAGCCAGAAAACTGCGAAACAAACAAGAGTTTTAGGTGGTCTGCAGCTCAATAATATAGATTGGAAAAAGCTGTGGCTCCATCTTATGCTGATTGCTGTCGTCTTTATTGTTGGTTTCCCTTTGATTTATGCCTTTGCCATCTCGACCCAAAGTCTTCAAGAAGTAATGGGGCGTCCTACACTGAGCATTTCCAATAACCTTTTGGAGAATTACCGCGAGGCTTGGGTGCGCAGTGATATGGGCAGATTGTTATTTAATAGTATCTTTGTAGCACTGACATCAACCATCGGAAAAATCATTATGGCAATTCTTTCTGCTTTTGCCATTGTGTTTTTTGACTTCCGCTTCAAATCTGTGGCCTTTTGGACCATCTTCATTACGTTGATGTTGCCGGTTCCTGTGCGGATTGTCTCGACCTACCAGGTGATCAGTGATTTAGGTTGGTTGAATAGCTATGTGGGTCTCACAGTTCCATTAATGGCTTCTGCAACTGGTACCTTCTTCTTTAGGCAGTTTTATAGGACAATACCAGGCGAATTGGTGGAGGCTGCCCAAATTGATGGTGCAGGTCCCATGAGATTTTTGTGGTCAATCCTCTTGCCTAACTCCTGGGCCAATATTGCTGCCCTCTTTGTAGTGCTGTTCATTTTTGGTTGGAACCAGTATCTGTGGCCTCTCATGATTACCCATACTAAGGAAATGAGAGTAGTGGTTGTGGGTTTGCGTAACCTAATTCCTGGCGGTGGCGAAATGCTACCTGAGTGGAATATTGTTATGGCAGCGGCAATGATTGCTCTGATTCTACCGGTAATCGTGATTTTAAGTCTCCAAAAATACTTTGTAGAGTTGATGATTGAAACTGAAAAATAAACGTACTGAAAGCAAAAACAGCCAGCTAGCGGATCCCTTTTGGGACGGAGCTGGCTGTTTTTTTGTCGCGAAATTAACAAAAAGGGTGATAAGTAAAAAATAAAGGAGGAATTTAACGTAAGGGTGTAGAAATATAGTTGCGAACTCAAATACAAATGTAATTTACAAATGTATCAGGTGATGAGGTGTAGTTTTGAGACAGTCGGATGACAATATCATGCTAATGGTCCAAATTGCTACTTTGTATTATACTAACGGGCTGACTCAAGGAGAGATTGCAGAAGAACTAGGCATTACTAGGCTACGTGTTAACAAACTTCTGCAAGAGGCCAGAAAGACAGGCATTGTTCAGATCAAAATTGTCAACCCATTAGAGTCTTTTGCCCATTTGCGGGAAGCTCTGATTAAGACCTATGGGTTGAAGGACGCAGAGATTTCGCTAATTGCTGACGATACTTCGCCCCGGTTTTCTGCAGAACTCGGTCGGGCAGGAGCTAATGTGATCAGTCGGCATATGAAGCCTGGAGTTACGATCGGAGTAGGCTGGGGAACTTCAGTTTACGAATTTGTTCACGCCATGGATCGCCCTTCGATTAATGGCTCACCATCCACTGTCGTCCCGCTAATTGGCGGTTTGGGTGGGCCATCAGCTCATTTCCAGATCAATTGGTTGGCGGCCCAACTGGCAGAGCGGATCGGTGGAGAAGTTCGCCCCCTTCACGTCCCTTACCTAGTGGAGAAGCCAGATATAAAGCAGACTATTTTGTCAGATAAAGTTTTGGCAGAGACAGTAAACCTCTGGTCTAATTTGGATATGGCAGTAGTTGGTGTAGGGGTCTCTCTAACCCGCTCTCCATTACTGAACAGTCCGTATTTTACTCGTGAGCATATTGTTGAGTTGCAACGCCAGAAGATCGAAGGTGATATTTGCTCGCGATTCTTTGATGCCGCTGGTGAGGTCTGCAAGTGGGACATCAATGAACGTTTAATAGCAGTCACTTTAGAACAGATCAAGGAGTGCCCATTGGTTGTGGCGATCGCTGGGGGAGGTAGTAAACTTCTAGCCATCCAGGCAGCGCTAAAGGCTGGATATATAGATATTCTGGTTACGGATAGCATTACAGCTGAGCGTTTATGTCAAAATTGAGGAGGCAAAAACATGCACTTTACACCTATGAGGGAACTGCTGAGTGATGCAAAAAGGAATAAGTACGCGGTACCTGCTTTTAACGTGTTTAACATGGAAAGCCTTCAAGCGGTGATTGAAACAGCTGTCGAAGAAATGGCTCCTGTAATTATCATGGCTGAGCAAAGAGATTTCTTATATGTCGGTGCTCACTACATGGTGCAGATGGGAGTTGCAGCAGGTTACACGGCAAGCATTCCTTTTGCTTTGCACCTAGACCACGGCAGTGATCTAGAGCTCATCAGTAAGGCCATTGAGTGTGGTTTCTCTTCAGTAATGTACGATGGGTCGCAATTACCTTTCGATGAGAACATTAGGGTGACCAGACAGGTTGTGGAAATGGCATCAAGATATGGCGTATCTGTAGAAGCTGAACTTGGTCATGTTGCCAGAGGAACCGGTGTTGCGGACCAGGGACTCTACACCGATCCAGAAATGGTTCCCGAATTTGTGGAAGCCACAGGGGTTGACGCTTTAGCTGTTGCCATCGGTACAGCCCATGGCTTATACAAGTGTATTCCTAAGCTCGATTTTGCTCGGTTAGAGGCGATATCCAAGAGTGTTGACATTCCGCTAGTCCTCCATGGAGGTTCTGGTACCCCAGATAATGATTTAAAGAAAGCTATTCAACTAGGGGTCTGTAAGATCAATGTAGGGACAGATGTGCGCCGGGCTTTTATGGCAGCTGCTGTTGAAATGGGTCAGAACCAGGATCTTGATGTAAGAGATGTATTATGGGTTGCCAAGGACAGGATGAAGGAGATAATTCGAGATCGAATTCGGGTATTTGGCGCGCAAGGTCGCGTGAAAACGGGGTGAGAATGTGGAGCTATTACTAGCCATAGACATGGGTACAACCCACATCAAAGTTGGTACGTTTAGCTTGGATGGTAAACTACACTCTTTGGAAATGGAACGAACCAAGACCATATCTCTTGGCTCAGGTTCAGCAGTTTATGACCCTGAGGAGTTATGGAACTGTGTTACAAGCATTTTGTCGAAAACAACTAACAAACTTAATCCGGAAGACAGGATAATCTCTGTCTCGGTTGCGAGCATGGGTGAAGCGGGTCTTTTTATTGGTCAAGACGGAAAACCCTTAACGCCGATCATAACTTGGTTTGATGTTCGGGGGAAAGAAACCATGGAGGAATGGTATGAAAAAATTCCCCCAGAGGATTGCTTCAGTATTGCTGGTCTTAACTACAACTATATTTACTCGGTTTTCAAGATGCTTTGGGTTAAGAAGCATCAGCGTGACGCCTTTGCAAAAGCCGAAAAGTGGCTGTGTGTACCCGATTATGTTTATTACTGCTTAACGGGAGAGTACGCAACTGACTATTCCATTGCTTCTCGCACTATGTTATTTGATGTGCGCAATTGCAAGTGGTCAGCGAAGTTGCTGGAATTAGCAGAGATTAATCAAGAGCTAATGCCTACTCCATTTCCCAGTGGAACGGTTATCGGAACAGTTACTGGCAAAGTTGCGCAGGAAACTGGCCTACCTGTAGGTACACCTGTGGTGGCTGGCGGACATGATCATATCTGTGGGGCTTTTGCTGCAGGGGTTATCGAACCAGGTAGTGTTTTAGACTCATCTGGAACGGCAGAAAGTTTGATTGCAGCTTTCAGTATGGTACCAGAATTAGATATGGGCGCATTCCAAGGGTTTAATGTGGGTTGCCATGTGGTTCCAGGTTTGCATTATGTCCAGGGCGGTGTAGACTCATCGGGAATTAGCTTTGATTGGTTTAGGCAGCAATTTGACGAGAAAATGGATTACAAAGATCTGGAAGAGCTGGCCCGAACGGCTGAGCCTGGTTCCCAGGGAGTTGTTTTTGTACCCCATCTTAGGGGAGGCAGCCCACCGGTGAGAGATCCATATAGCAAGGCCTGTTTCTTAGGATTAAGAGATTATCACACGCGGGCAGATTTAATTAGGAGTATCCACGAGGGTTTATCCTTAGAAGTCACCTTGATTTTGCACAATATGGAACAGGTGTTAGGGTTAGAGTTCTCAGAGATTCTTGTTGTTGGTGGCGGAACCAAGAACTCTTTGTGGATGGAGATCAAGAGCTCAGTCTCGGGCAAGCCGATCCGCATTCCAGAAGTGCCAGAGGCGACCTTACTAGGTGCAGCACTGTTGGGTGGGATAGGAGCAGGTGCTTTTGAGAGCTATCAGGCAGGGGTAGAGGCGGCGTTCCGCATTAAGAAACAATATGTCCCTGACGATCGTATGCAAAAAATCTATGGAGAACTCTATCCAGCTTTTACGGAAGTAAGAACACTAGCGACTCAAATAAGTCGAATCATCGGGGAGTTTTAGACCTTGGATTTTCCAAAATCGTTTCAGGAGAAAGGAGGTTGCCTGGCAAGCATTCATATTGCTGTTGGTACAATATCTGAAATTCTGGGAGGTATTTGAATGAGAAAATGTGCTGTGTTGTTGACACTTGTGTTTCTCGTTTTGGCTAGTTCCGCCGCTTATGCCCAGAACAAGTTGACTGTTTGGGTTGGTGGCCACGTGGTAGAACAGGAAGACACTTGGGCGGAAATCATCAGCAATTTCGAAGCCGCTACAGGAATTGAAGTAGAGTACCGTTTAATTGGTTTTGATGTGTATTACGACACACTAGTTACAGCCTTTAGTGCTGGTCAAGGTCCTGATATGACCTTTGCAGACTTGGGGGGCTGGGTGCCGACTTTTGCTGCCCAAGGCTGGATTGAGTCCCTTGAAGATCGGCTCCAAAGCGCGAATGTGACTGAACAGATTTGGCCTAATCTTTGGCCAACAGTTACTTTCAACGGAGAGCGATACGGTTTGCCATGGTATACCGACTGTCGCTTGTTAATGTACAACAAGACAATGTTTGAAAAGGCTGGTCTAGACCCCGAAAAACCACCCGTAACCTGGGATGAACTGCTTGAATATGCCAAGACCCTTACAGATGCTCGCCAGATGATTTATGGTTATGGTGTTTCCGGTAAGCGTTCAGAAGTTGCCACTTTGGGATATATGATGTTCCTCTTTGGTGCTGGTGGTGAACTACTAACAGAAGACTACTCCAAAGCTGCCTTTAATACACCTGAAGGTCTTTCTGCCTTAAAGTTCTACACCGAGTTGCATACTGAACATCGCGTATCGCCACCTGCCACACCTTCTTATGGTGAAGATGACTTTAGAAGTATGATGGCACAAAATAGGGTAGCAATGGCTATCAGCGGACCATGGGCATTTCCATTGATTGAGATCGCCAACCCTGCCATTAAAGGAAACTATGCTGTAGCTTTACATCCATATTCGGCAGAACCAGCTAGTGTATTGGGTGGTTGGGCATCTGTCATTTCCAGTACTTCCACTATGAAGGATGAAGCCTGGCAGTTCATCGATTATATCACTGGATACGATGTTTGGAGAATGTGGATTGAGCGCCATCAAGGTCCAATGCCAAGCCGTATGGACGTAGCATTTGACGCACCAGAGTTTGATGACCCACGCTGGGAGGTAATTCTAGAGGTATTCCCGTTTGCCAAAGTAAGACCACCTATTCCTGAGTGGCCAGAGGTTTCTGATAGGATCCAGAACATGATTCAGACTGTAATCACCGGTCAGGTTTCAGCTGAAGAGGCTATTGCCATTGCAGAAAGGGAGATTAATAGCATTTTGGGGAACTAAGAACCCATGTTGAGTGGGGGCGTGACCCCCACTCGACTTCCTGAGGAGTGGTGAATTTGTCTAATAAACTCTACGTGGATGTCAAGAAGAACGCGTTCGCTTATCGCATGCTCATTCCTTATGTAGTTTTCCTAGCCCTCCTGGTTCTCTATCCAATTGTCGCGAACTTCATAATCAGCTTTAAGGTAGATGGTAGCTGGAGCTTGGGGAACTATACTCAGGTTTTTCAAGATCCCATTTTTGCTAAGGTCTCTTATAACACTGTTATCTGGACCGTTGGCAGCGTGATTTTACAGTTACTTGTAGGGTTCGTGCTTGCACTCTTACTCAATCAAGATTTTCGAGGGCGCCCCTTTTTCAGAGCGATTATCCTTGTGTTACCCTGGGCTACGCCTGATATTGTCGTGGCTGTGGCCTGGCAGTGGATGTACAATGATATGTACGGTGTGATCAATGATGTATTGTTCAAGCTTGGCCTAATCGACTATTATCTGCCTTGGCTTGCGGACCAGAATTTAGCGAGACTGGCAGTGATCATAGCGAACACTTGGAAGGGTTTTGCCCTGTCGGCAATGTTCTATTTAGCAGCTCTGCAAACAGTACCCCATGAACTTTATGAAGCTGCAGAGGTTGATGGAGCTAAAGTGTGGCAAAAATTCTGCTATGTGACCTGGCCAATTCTTCGCCCATTCGTAGTCACGACCACTATGCTTACAACTATTTGGACTATAAACTACTTCCCATTGATCTTTACCATGACCGGCGGTGGACCCGCAAACGCTACCGATACGTTTGTAACCTATGCTTACCGCACAGCATTTAGATTCCTTTCCTTCGAAAGATCAGCGGCCATGTCTAGCTTTACATTTGTCTTGGTGTTCTTGATTAGCCTCTTGTACTTGCGGGCGTTGGCGAAAAAGGAGGCGGAGGAACTATGAAGCGTAGGCCTTATCAGACGATCGCACTATATCTTGCTTTGATCATTGTCACCATTGCAATTGCCTTTCCTTTTGTTTGGTTGTTGATTACAGCTTTGAAGCCTTATCCTGAGATTTACGGTTATCCCATAAACTATATTCCCAAATCACCTACCTTGGAGCATTTTCAATATGTGTTCAAGTTGGATTTTGCCAGCTATTTCAGAAATAGTATTATTGTTAGCGTTGGTACTGCCTTGTTGACTGTTTTGGTTGCTCTTTTGCCCGCTTATGCAACCGTAAAGTTCAACTTTTTAGCGAAACAGCCAATCTTGATTTCCATCCTGATCTGCCAGATGTTCCCGCAAATCGTTTTTGTAATACCGTTCTTCATTGTCCTATCAAAAATTGGGTTGATTGACACCTATTTAGGTGTAATGGTATCCTATTTGCCCTTTACCACGCCCATTGGCGTGTGGCTAACTCGAAACTTTTTTGCAGAAGTGCCTGTGGACATTGAAGAAGCAGCCATGATCGATGGTTGTAGTAGGTTTCAGACCTTCAGGAGAATTGCCCTTCCTGTTGCCTTGCCAGGGATAGCTGCAGTGGGTATCTATGCATTTCTGTTCGCCTGGAGTGAACTCATGTTTTCTCGGTCTTACCTATCCAGTATGTCCCAGCAGACAATTCCAGTGTTCCTAAGTCTCTTTGTTGGGCAATATCAGACGAGGTGGGGCCCCTTGTTTGCAGGATCAGTGGTGGCGTCCGTTCCACCAATTATCGTATTTGGATTTTTACAGAAGTATTTTATTAGGGGTTTGACAAGTGGTTCAGTAAAGGGATAGGAGGAGATTTTATGTCCTTGGTAACGGTGCGCGACCTACTGACTTCCGAATCGCATGTGGGGGTTGTGGGAGCGTTTAATGTGCACAATATGGAAGATGTTCAAGCTGTTGTATGGGCTGCCGAAGAACTGTCCGCTCCTGTTATTTTAATGGTGTCAGAAAGTGCTCTTAAATATGCTGGCGCCCCCTATATCGCGCGATTAGTTCAGACCGCTGCAGAAAGGGTTACAATACCGGTGGCCCTGCAGCTTGATCATGGACATAGTCTAGAAGTCGTACGCGAATGCATTGATAATGGGTTTACCTCAGTCATGATTGATGGTTCCCGCTTGCCTTATGAAGATAATGTGGCTATAACTCGGCAGGTTGTGGAGTATGCCCACCCTCGCGGGGTTTCAGTAGAAGCGGAACTAGGTCGTGTAGCTGGTAAGGAGGATGATCTAGAAGTTGCGGCACACGAGGCCTTTTTAACAGATCCAGAGCAGGCAGTAGATTTTATTCACCAGACTAACATTGATGTTCTAGCTCCCGCTATTGGTACTGCTCATGGCTTATATCGTGGAGAGCCAAAATTGGATCTAGATCGACTACGGGAGATTAGGGAACGGGTAGATGTACCCCTAGTTCTCCATGGTGGTTCTGACCTTTCCGTTGAAATGCTCCACAAGGTTATCCAGTGTGGAATATCCAAGATCAACATTGGTACAGATCTTAAGTATGCCACAACAAACGGAATTAGAGAGTTGCTAAAGGATAGTCCAGAAGAGTTTGAGCCCCGTAAAGTCTTTGGGGCCGCGAGGACTTCTGCTAAAGAACTAGTAATTAAGAAACTGCGGCAACTTGGTTATGGTGAAAAGAGAAGTCTAGCTCTCTAACTCAGCTGGACTCGGGGAGGAAGTCGGTATGATTGTTACTTTGACAATGAACCCAGCCGTAGACAAAACGGTAGCAGTAGATGTTTTGGGTTTAGGAGAGACAAACCGGGTCAGTGAAGTGATTACTGATGCAAGTGGGAAGGGGATTAATGTCTCGCGGGCATTAGTTAAGCTGGGTTTTTCATCTACCACTGCCGGTTTCCTGGCTGGTCAGGATGGACGCTGGATCGAAGAGGAGTTACTGAAACAGGGTATTACTCCTAAGTTTACTTGGTTAGCACAAGGTAGAACTCGTGTGAACACTAAGATCTATGAGAAGTTAACTGGGCGGACAACAGAGGTTAATGAGCCCGGACCAATTGTGCAAAAAATTGACGAAGAAGCGCTGTGGGAGGACTTGGACGCACTCATTCCTGTTACCCAATATCTCATTTGTTCTGGGAGTTTACCCCATGGGTTAGCAACGGATTTTTACGCTCGTTTGATCAAAAGATATGGCAATTTCGATGTGAGAATCTGTCTTGATACGTCAGGGTCTGCCTTAGCCAGTGGTGTGCAGGCAAGACCATACTTAATTAAGCCTAATCTGGACGAAGCGGAGCATTTATTGGGATATGTTATTGATGATCTTGATAGTGTCCAATCTGCAATGAAGAGCTTTATCCAACTGGGGATTCCCCTCGTAATTCTGTCATTAGGAGAGAAAGGTGCCATTTTTTATCGTGAAGGTGCAGAACCACTCTGGGCTAGGGCAGAGGCGGAATTAATTGGCAGCACATCTGGCTGTGGAGATGCTCTCTTAGCTGGGGTTGTGTCTGGGTTGTTGGCCCAGAGACCGTGGGATGAAACTGTACGTTGGTCCATTGCGGTTGCTACAGCAACCGCCGAGATCTTTGGCACGAAGTTTCCCAATCTGGAACATATAGAAAGGGTACTGCCTCGGGTTCAAGTTGAGAAACTTTCAGAAGGTCACTGGTAGTAAGCGCGAAAAAACGACCGGAGAGTTGGGAAACCAAGTTCTCCGGTCGTTTGCTATCCGTAGATATCCCGTTTTCTGTAGCCATAAAGACTTAAAGCCACAAGACCACCTGCTACAAACAGAATGCCTAGGATGGTACCAATACTGATCTGCTCCATTGGAACACTTGGTATATGCCCCCAGGGAGTCAATTTGACCATCCAGTCAGGTAATTGCAGGATTCCGCCAAAATACCCGGTAAAGAAAGTGTAACCCAAATAGAGCCAGGTAAAACCGGCTAGCTTTGGAGTAAAAGCAATTAGAACAGCAGCTACAGCAATCAAAATCCACATGGCAGGTATATAGGCTAAGGCTGCCTCGAGGGTTTTACCTAGGGGAAAGGGGTTCGCCATAACGGAGCCTGCCGTGATCCAGAGGCCCAGAACGTTGAGAACTTGCATAACGATGGCTACAACTGACGCTAACCCCAGGAAACTAGCCATGAGCTGTAAGCGGGATACAGCGCGGGAAAGAAGGTGCTCGGTGCGGTGGGCCCGTTCTTCTGCTCTAAGTCTTAGGGTGACTAGAAGGGCGGGTATAGCCCCGAACATGGACATGACCGCCAATAGCATGGCGAGAAACTGGTCGGTTATGGAGAAACCTTCTATATTAGGCAGCATTTGCTGAATCAATTCACTGGTCTGGAAGAAGTTTTCCACGTCGGAAAAAACCGAACCATAGGACACTCCTAAGACAAACATCCCGACGGCCCAACCAATGATGGTGGTTTTTTCCAAACGCCACACCAAGCCTAATGGACTCTGCAGAAAACGGGAAGCTCGGTTCCTTCCTGGTCTGGCAGCTACCAACCCCGCACCTAGATCTCTGATAGTGTTTAGCTTGAAGGCGCCTAGGGTAATAAGACCTGCTGCAAGCAACACAATTAGGATTGGCCACCAATAATCATTCACAAAGACCTGAGTTCTGAGAACCAATCCCAAGGGCGAGATCAGCGCTAAAGGTTCGCTACTAATGTCCCCGATCGCTCTGAGCAGAAAAGCTAGCCCGAGGAAAGAAAACGAGTAGCCCATCGCAGCACGCGAGGTTTCTGTTAATTGGGCAAAGAGCAAGGTCACCGCGGCAAAGAAAATTCCGCTTGCGGTTAACACTGCTCCGTACAGAAGGGAGCCTGTCCAATCCATTCCTTCCAGACCTAGACTACCCAGACCCACGGCTGTTAGCAGACCTAAACTCAGATTAGTAATGGTAAGTGCCAACATAACTGAGGCCGCATTGGATAATCTACCCACAGGTAGCGAACGAATTACTTCGATTCTTCCATGTTCTTCATCACGCCTAGTGTGGCGAATGGTGAGGAGAATGTTCATAATTGCTACTGCAAGTGTAGTGAAAAGAAGCATTTGATGAGCCATAATTGCCCCAACATGGTAATCATGAAATCCATAGTTGGGTCCGATCATAGAGACCATCGCGGGATTTTCTAAAGTCAAGGCAATGATTTGGCGTTCAGGTCCAGGCGGGTAGAGTCCGGGAAAGGCAAGTGCAATCGCCAGAGAAATGACTACAATAGAGACTATCCAGATAGGAACTTGGATTCGATCCCGGCGCCGGATTAGGCTCGCTAACGTGCTAGTGTTGGTGAACAATTGCCTAGACATTCCATCACCTCTCTCCCTGATAGTGGTGGATAAATAGATCTTCCAGGGTAGGAGGTGCAACTTCCAGAGTGAGAATGTTGTAGTTACTGACGTATTTCATAACTTCGCCCATATGTGCTCCATCTACGTGGAAGGTCATCCCACCCTCGTATTTCTCCAGATCATGGACGCCAGGAACATCCTCTAGATTGGGTATGGGCTGGGCAGTTTCAACCCGTACCTGGGTTCTGGTTAGATGCCTTAGCTCTTTTAGTGTACCGGATTCGATAATCTGTCCTTGGCGAATGATGCTCACCCGATCACAAAGTTTTTCTACTTCAGAGAGGATGTGGCTAGAGAGCAGCACACTTTTTCCTGCAGCTTTTATTTCCCCAACACATTCTTGGAAAACCAGCTCCATCAAGGGATCCAGACCTGAGGTTGGTTCATCGAGGATGTAGAGGTCTGCATTGGATGCAAAAGCGGCCACAAGGGCAACTTTTTGACGGTTTCCTTTAGAATAAGTACCACATTTCTTGGTTGGATCTAGATCAAAACGTTTGATTAGCTCTTCGCGCAGATTTTTGTTGTTTGCACCACGCAGTTTGACAAAAAGGTCAATCACTTCGCCACCTGTTAAGTTCGGCCATAAGCTCACATCTCCGGGGACATAGGCAATGCGCTTGTGAATCTCAACGGCGTCAGTCCAAGTGTCTCTACCAAAGATCTGGGCGGAGCCACTGGTAGCTTTGAGGATTCCCAATAAAATACGTATTGTGGTGGTCTTACCTGCTCCATTTGGGCCAATAAAGCCATAAACCTCACCTTGACTGACCTCTAAGTTGATTTTGTCCAAGGCAGTAAAATTTCCGAATTTCTTCGTCACATCATGTACTCTTAGAATCGGCATGGTCAACCTCCTTGTATAAAATCTTCCTTAATACTCCTAGGAACTCATAGAACTCCTCCGCATATAATTCCCAGTCCACATCCATCAAATTTGTGCCATCTAGTGATGCTAGGGTCTCATTACCGTAGCCATCAAAAGACCAGCGGACTAGATTGAGAACATGATCTACAGCAACGTCTTCGCGAAAAAGACTGGTATCCACGTCGGAAAATACTCTTTCAAGTCCGCTACTTGCCATTTCCTCTATGCGTTTGTGTACATCTGGGACGATTTCTAGCGCATCTTGATTAATTTGCAGGTTGGCGATTAGTGTGAATGGTAGTGGGTTTTGGAGATAAGCCCGAAGTTTTTGCTTATGTGTGATAAAGAAGCAATAGAAGTGCA
>JAAZLQ010000071.1 GCA_012799255.1 Bacillota bacterium | reverse complement strand
CGTTGAGGCGTGGTTTTGCAGGGACTGCGATAATATCTGGCCATTGCCTTAGTGACGCTGACCAGAGGTGGTTACTACAAAATGATGAGGTGGAGCTTCTCCGAAAATTGGAGGGAAGAGCTCCGCGTCGTTTTTCTTGGGTTTGATCTAAGCGTGCGCGAGTGTGCAGTTGTAGAGGGTAAGTGTTCTGTTCAGCTCCTCCAGTCCCGGTACGGATACACCTACGGCCCTAAATGGACCTTGGCGGTTCCCATTTGGGGCTTCCACTTCGGGATTGTGTTCGGTTTGAACCCACTGATTGCCCATGCTCCAGGAAAATACAGTCTGCGATTAGGGTTGCTTGGCGAGGACCACATTTTGTTGGCAAAAAAGAATAAAACTGTAAAACGTAAGAAGGAAATCTGGCACGGGGGTTGAATTAGTATGTATCCCGAACAAACAAATGTGTCAGTTTCATGTATTTGGACGTAGGGAAGTCTTTACTTTGTATGTATAGTAAACGAACAAATGGCGTGGGCCAAAGCCGGAAGGAGCATGAAGTGCGGTGAAACGAGGTACAGTTGGAACTCCTGAATTGATGAAGTCCCTTAACCGGAACAATGTGCTTTATTTCGTTCAGGACCATGGACCCGTATCTCAGGCGGATATAACAAGGGAACTCAAGATGAGTAAGGCTACAGTATCCACCATCGTACGCGAACTTGTGGAAGAGGGTCTTTTGATGGAGGCGGGGAAAGCAGATGCTTCTGTTGGACGAAGACCTACGTTGTTGGAGTTGAACCCGGGTTCCTATAGTGCGGTAGTCGCAGATTTAAGTCGGCCTCGTCCCCTAATTGCGGTTGTTAGTTTGGCGGGGGAGATTGTCTCTCGAACAACCGGACCAGATCTTTGGAGCCTTAAGGGTCAGAGCGCGCTGGAAGAGTTTTTGAGGTTTGTTGAGTCTGAAGTAAAGAGCGCTAGGAAGCATTTCCAAAGGGTTTGCGGGGTGGGAATAGCTGTGCCTGGCATTGCCACGACTCCGGTAGGGGTGGTCCGGAGTTCTTCATGGCTGGGTTGGAATGACGTACCCTTGGGCCCGTTAGTCTCCGAAAGCACCGGTTTGCTGACAAGGGTCGACAACGACGTCAACCTGGCCGCTCAAGGAGAGATGTGGAAAGGCGCGGCCAAGAATGCAAGGAACCTGGTAATGCTTCAAATCGGTGACGGTATTGGGGCCGCCATTGTCATTGATAGACAACTGTATCGCGGTTCCAACGATGCAGCGGGAGAAGTCGGTCACATGATTCTAGAACAATCCAAGTTCGGACAGGACTTCTCAAAACTCGGATGGCTTGAGGTGAAAGGCAAGGAGGCACAGACGAGCAACCGCGAGCAATACAAAAACTGGATCATGATGGCTATCTGTAATATAGTGGCCTGCATCAATCCTGATCTCTTCCTTCTCAGCGGAAACATGATTGAAGAGGCGGGTTTCGATGTTGAACTGGCGATCGATCTGGTGAGGAGAACAAACCTTGTGGGATGCGAGATCCGATGTGGCGATTTGGGATCCGATGCGGTGTTGATCGGGGCTGCTCAAGCAGTGTTCCAGGCGCACCAGCTCGTTAGGCCTTAATGGGCTCATAATGTCAAGCAAAGAGGTGTAGCGAATGGGCAAACGCCTTCTGCTGTCCATGCGGCAGATATGCAAAGCCTTCCATGGAGTAAAGGCGCTGGAAAACGTAGACTTCAGTTTGCGGTCAGGAGAAATCCATGCATTGTTGGGAGAAAACGGGGCGGGGAAGTCCACCTTGATGAAGATTCTTTGTGGGATCTACAGCAGCGATTCAGGGCAGATCTTCATCGACGGAGAGGAAAAATCGATCACATCGCCCGCAATCGCCAAGAACTACGGGATAGGTATTGTTCATCAGGAACTCATGCTCGCACCCGATCTTACTGTTGCCGAGAACATATTCCTAGGACGGGAACCGAAAAGGTGGGGTCTTCTCGACTGGCGGACCATGAAGGAAGACGCAGCATCACTGCTGCAGGAGCTTAGGTTTAGCCTGAGTCCTTCAGCCCTGGTTCAGGACCTGACTGTTGCTCAAAAGCAGTTGGTGGAGATAGCCAAAGTGATGTCGCAGAAGCCCAGGATTCTAATAATGGATGAACCCACCTCAGCCTTAACTGATTCCGAAGTTGAGCATCTGTTTGACCGTTTGGAAACCCTCCGTCAAACAGGGATCGGCATAATCTACATATCCCACAAAATGGACGAGGTGAAACGCATAGCAGATAGAGTGACTGTGCTGCGCGATGGTCATTTCATCGGTACATTGGAAAAAGGCGAAATTGACATTCCGACCATAATCAAAATGATGGTGGGGCGTAGTGATGTGGTGAGTTTTCAACGCAACCGCGCGTTTCAGAGTGAAGAAAGAGTGTTGGAAGTACGTGGTCTCACCAATTCGCGCGTTCGAGACATTTCGTTTGAGTTGAGGAAAGGCGAAATCCTTGGGTTCGCGGGTCTCATGGGAGCTGGGCGTACCGAAACCATGCGGGCCTTGTTCGGCATTGATCCCGTTGACTCAGGGGAAGTTTTCATCAACGGTAAGAAGCGCGTCGTCAAGCACCCTCATAGGATGAAGTCTTTGGGGGTGGGCTTCGCCCCAGAAGATCGCAGGGATCAAGCCCTGTTTCTTGACATGACGGTTTGGGAGAATGTAAGCATCGCGCAATTATATAGAAGGAAGAGCGGTCTGAGAAATGTTCTTGAAGAGAAAAGCCTGGCCAAGCAATACAAGCAAATGTTAGACATTCAAACTCCCACCGTTCACCAGGAGATGAAGAAACTGAGTGGCGGCAATCAGCAGAAGGTGGTAATCTCCCGTTGGCTTGCTAATAACCCCGACATCTTGATCCTTGATGAACCTACCAGAGGTATTGATGTGGGCGCCAAGTCCGAGATCTACGAGATTCTATCCAATCTGTCTAAACGAGGGGTGTCTATCATCGTTGTGTCTTCTGAACTTCCTGAGCTTCTAGCCATTGCTGATCGCATCATCATTATGCATGAAGGAAGAATCTCCGGAGAAGTCGATGCTGCAGTGGCAACTCAAGAGAAAATAATGGCCTACGCAACTGGCCAGTAGATTAGGGCGGTAGAGATGAACGGGATACACGTCAAAACAACTAGGGCAAGTCTCCCCAAAGAACTGTCTAAAATATGTTCCAGCGTTTTGCTGAACCACACTATTTGGTTTGTTCTGGCAGCCATGGTTCTGATGACCAGGGCGTTCGCTCCAGACTTTCTCAGCAAAACTAATGTGATGAACATGCTGAGAGAAGCTGTAATCGTTGGAATTCTGGCGATTGGTATGACCTTTACCATCGTCAGTGGATGTTTTGACCTTTCTGCCGGCGCAATCATGGGGTTTTGCGCAGTCTTAACGATGACTCTGATCGGCAACACCGTCTCCAGTACCTTGTCGGCTATAGTGCTCCCACTCATCGCTGGAGCTGCGTTTGGGTATGTTGATGGACTACTGGTTGGCCACCTGAAGATGAACGGGTTCATAACTACTTTGGGCATGCAGTATTTGATACTAGGCATTACCCTGCTCTTTACCAAAGGTAATTACCTGTTCATAAGGCAGAGCACGCCGTTTTTTCATCAGATTGGGAACGGGACGATCGGCGCGGTGCCAGTTCCAGTCCTTCTCATGTTGGGGCTCGCAGGTGTAGCTCAGTGGGTTCTGTCAAGGACCAATTTCGGCCAATACGCCAAGGCTTCGGGAGCCAATGAAAGGGCTGCGACATTATCAGGCATCAATGTGGAACGGGTTCGGACTCGAAGTTACGTTTTGCTGGGGATCTGTGCGGCGATATCAGGCATTGTGTTGGCCTCATGGTTGCGAGAGATGGATCCAAGCACCGGTGTTGGCTATGAGTTTGAGGCCATCACCGCGGCAGTGCTCGGCGGAACGCGCTTGGGCGGAGGTCGAGGCAATATACTCAACTCCATTGCCGGCACTCTAATAATGGTGATGATAGTCAATGCCATGATCCTGCTCAACATTTCCTACAATTATCAACTCATGGTCCGTGGCATTATTCTTGTTGCTGCCGTAACGCTCGAACTCAGAGCAAGGAGGGAGACCAATTAATAACAAGGTCTTGAGGCTGTTGCCGAGGTACAAATCCGTGTTTTTATTGATCCTTATGATCGCAGTGGCAGTGCAAATGAGCGGCAAATTTGCGACTGTAAGGAACGCCACTAACATTTTGCAGCAGATCGCACCAAATGGGATTGTGGCTGTTGGACTGACCCTGGTCTCCATCACCGGTGGGCTTGATATGTCGACGGGTTCCGTTATGGCTCTTACTGGGGTAATAACCATGATGCAGCTCAAGAGCGGATCATCTTTGCCCATTGCAATTTTGAGCGGCTCAATGGTGGGGGTCCTGACAGGCTTCGTAAACGGTGTTTTCGTGGGCAAGGTCAAGATAAGCCCTTTCATCATGACTTTGGCTACGCAGACGCTAGTGAGAGGGATAGCTCTAGGCATAACCGACACATACCCGGTTTCTCTGTGGCATCCAGGCTTTGCTCAGTTGTCCATGGGTAAAGTAGGGTTTGTTCCCTACTCGTTTGCAGCCATGCTTATCTTGGCCATCTTGAGTGAGTTTTTCCTTAAGTTGACTAAGCCGGGACATAACATCTATGTCTGCGGAAGTAACCAAGATGCGGGTTATAGCGCTGGCATCAACATGGAGGGAACTCAAATCCTTGCCTACACCCTCTGCGGCCTAACAGCATCCATTGCCGGTATATTTTTGGCTTCGAAGTTGGGTTCAGGCTCTCCCGTTGTTGCCGGTGACGCTTCGCTATTGGCCATGACCGCCATAATCATAGGAGGCAATAAACTGGGCGGAAGCAAGGCCAATTTGCTTAGGACGACTATCGGCGTATTAGTCCTGGGTGTACTGAACAATATGATGAATCTTTTGGGAACCATGTCCTATATTCAGACCATCATTAAGGGTTTGATCGTGGTCGTAGCTATAGGGGCTGATGCTGCTGGTGTTAGACGCCTTGGCGATCAATTAAAGCTTCAGCTGATGAGGACCAAGAAGGAGGTGGGCGAGGTGTAAGTCGGAGCAGAGCCCCCTGTCCTGCAAGCCATGAGTTCCACGCATATTATGTCGATCTACTGAGTTGACCGGGGAAGAGTTTGAGGGAAAGAATCTCAAGCAGTAACCAAAATTGTCCTTGAGGAGGAACAACGTGAAAAAGACAATTGCGATTGCATTATTGTTACTTTTGTCGCTCGGTTCAGTACCGGCCATGGCTTTTGAGGTGCCTAATCCAGTTGTTATTGGCTTATCTGTACCATCCTTAGGATGGCCATACATCGCAGCGATAGTCAGAGAATATGAGAGGATCGCAGCAGAGCATGAGAATATCAGACTGATAGTCTTGAGCGCTGATGGGAGCATCGAGAAGCAGAACAATGACATCAATGACCTGGTCGTGCAGGACGTTGACATCATCCTTGTCTGCTCGTTGGATGGAGAAGCAGTAATCCCCGCCCTGGCAATGGCTCATGGCGCTGGCATTCCGATTCTTGCAGTATCCAATATGCCTGGGGAAGCCGGTTGGCAGTACCTCGCAGGCTACAGTGGTCCCGATGACTATGTGCAGGGGCAGATCGCAGCCGAGTTAATGGTGGAGGCTATCGGCACAGAAGGGAACATCATCATGATTGAGGGAACAGCAGGTCAGTCCACCACTTTGCTGAGAGCCGAAGGCTGGCGAGACAGGACGGCTGAGATTGCACCGGGAATGAAAGTCATTGACTCTCAGCCCTGTGATTGGGATCCCGTGAAGGAAAAGGCTGCTATGCAGGCATTCTTGACTAAATACGGAGATGCAATTGATGGAGTATTTGCCCAAGGTAGCGGAGTGGCAGTGGCCCAGACCATCGCTGACGCTGGCTACGATATTCCGGTTGTCTGCACAGGCTTTAGAAATACGACCAAACAAGCTATTGAGGACGGCATTCTGTACGGAACAATGCAGCAGTCTCCGGTGATCGACGCCACCCAAGGGGTAGAACTTGCGCTCAAAATTGTCGCCGGTGAAGAATTACCAGCATTCCGAAACATCATCCCCATGCCTATCGTTACTGCTGAAAACGCGTTCGAACTTGAGGCAGACTACTAGGAAGTCGTAAAGGCCAATTTTCCGACACAGAGCGGGCAATGGGACTGTGTGCTTGCAGCCTGGCCCCATTGCCCACATCAGGAATAGGAAGGATGTTGCGAATTGGGAAGCCAGGATTTCCGCTTCGGGCTGAAAGTACCTTCTTCAGATTGGTACTGGAAGTATGATCTGTCGTACGACCAAGCAGTGGACAAGCTGAAGTCCATGGGTGTGGACTTCATAATGTGTCATAATCAGTATTTGCCTAGTGTTGATACCGCTGTTCCGGGAGAAGTTCCAGTTAACATGATGGAAAAGATGCGACAGTTTGATGATCGCACGTTCCGACAGAAACTCCAAGAAGCTGACATTGCCTACATAGGGCTAACGAGGTTCGGCTTTAATGAGAAGTTGATGGTCAAGCACGGTAACTACGCCATCGACCACCGCGGCCAAAAACATGAAAAAGTGGACTGGTATGTGGGTGCATGTCCGACTAGCGATGAATATGTTGAGGATTGCCTCAGAAACGTAGAAATGGCTATGCGTGAGCTTCGCATGGACGGCATTTTCATTGGATTCATGCGCTATCCTGGCTTTTGGGAACTATGGCTGCCAGGGACAGATGGGGAAACATGGCCAGAGTACTGCTTCTGTGAGCGCTGTCTAGGGAAGTTTTCTGCCTCTAGGGGGATCGAATTGCCCAAACAGACAGGGTCTTCTTTACCCGAGTGGATACGGGAGAATGCCCGTGAAGAGTGGATCCGTTTCAAATCCTTGGTGATTCGTGACATCGTGGCGAAGTATCGTGCGGTGATGAAAAAATACAACCCAGAAGGCACTTTGGTTTTGAACACTGTTCCTTTTGACAGCAAGAACTACGCCGATTACGGAAGATGGATGTTCGGACAGGATCCTGAACTGCTCGACGAGGTTGTTGATGTGTTTGAGATTATGGGTTACCACCAAATCCTTGGACAGCCTTACAACTGGCTTGATGATGTTTCCAAATACTTCAAACAGAAGACCGACAAGAAAGTGGTATGCACGGTTCAGGGTAAAGCCCTTTACACCCAGGGAATGCATGCCGGTAAAGGGAGGGCAGAAGAAGTCTCCGTTGAGGAGTTTGAAAAAGCCATAAGGACCGCAAAAGGCTCCGGTGCTGATGGTGTAGTTGTGTTTACTTGGTCTGATTTGCTGCATAAGGAATTTGTTGAGAAAGATACAATCATTCTGGACCTTCTGACCAAACTCTTTGGAATCGCGGGGTAAATCTTGTGATGGTAAATGATGGAGCCTTAAGTCTTGCTATAGACTTGGGCGGAACAACTTTGCTGATAGGAGCTGTAAACAGAAACGGATCGGTGGTACGTGCGACTGTATTGAACTCCGGTTATCGTAGTCAACGGGATGCACTTGAGGCCATCATGAGCGGTGTCGAGACATTTCTTTCGGGGTTTCCAGAAGTTAGAGATTCCTTGATCGTAGCTGGCGCCGGATTGGTAGGACAGGTTGATCCCATCGATGGTGTATGGCATTGCATGTACAGCGAAAACGATTGCCAAGAGATACCTTTGGCCAGATGGATTACGGATAGGTATGGGTTACCCTGTTTTCTGGATAACGATGTCAAGGCTGCCACCTTCGCGGAAAGGGTGTTTGGGGTCGGTAGGTCGTGTGACAATTTTGCATATGTCAACATTGGTACAGGGATTGCGGCCGGCTTTGTCTCTGGGGGACGGTTGCTGCGCGGCAGGGCCAACAATGCTGGGGAGATCGGGCACATGGTTGTAGACCTGCAAAGTAGTATACGTTGTTCCTGTGGTGCTGTGGGTTGTGTGGAAGCCATTGCGTCCGGAAGAGCGATGCAGCTGCGATTCGAGGCGTTAGCACAGGATTACCCGGAATCTAGACTTGCCCGGTTGATGAAGAACCAAGGCTTCCAACTCAAGCACCTCTTTCAGCTGGCAGATGCAGGTGACCGATTTGCACAGCAGATAGCGTATGAGGCAGTTGATGCTGTATGTGCAATGGTTGCTAATATCGTTGCCGCTGTAAGTCCAGACAAGATAGTTTTTGGCGGCGGTGTAATGGCCGATGGATGGTTGATCGAGCATGTCCGGGAACGCTTGCCTGATCGCGCCAGAACTGCAGATATTGTATTGTCATCACTGGATCTAGGAACGATTGGGCTCGTCGGGGCTTCTGTAGTTGGGTTTGGTGGACTAACCAACGAGCCATTGCTCTAACTGTTTTTGAGACACAGGTAGGGACTAGTCGATTTATCCTGGCAGCTTTGATGAGACAGGAAGGGGATGGATGGAATGGAAGTAACCATTGTTCAAACAGAACGTGAATTTGACACTGCTTTGGCATGGCGCGTTGTCGGTCAGATGATCCGAAAGGCGAACTCTGTCATCGGACTCGCCACTGGAAACACGACAGTTGGTACGTATAGGATTGTATCCGATATCTATCAGCGTTACCCATTTGACACATCCAGAGTCACGGTCTTTGGCTTGGACGAGATTGTGATGGTGCCCAAGGAGTTGCCGGGTACGTGCTACAATCGTCTGCTCGAACAGATTGTAGAACCTCTGCACATACCGCTGGAAAACTTCATCATGCCCCCTACAGAGGCTGACGATTATGAATACGAATGCGCCCTGTTTGAGAAACGCATAAAGGAGCGCGGCAAGGTTGATCTACAAATTTTGGGCATCGGCATAGATGGTCATGTTGGTATGAATTTGCCAGGAGCACCCCTTGAACAGCAAGTGTGGCTAACCGAGCTTAGCGGGGAACTGCAAGCTCGGTTGCGGAGGAACAACAACTTCCCGGAATCCAAACAGCTAGCTGGAATCACCCTGGGGATGAAGATGATTATGCAGATGGATAGACTAGTGTTGGCCGCGAAAGGTAGACAGAAGGCTGAAATAATCAACCAAGCCATTAACGGGCCCATCACAGGAGATGTGCCTGCCTCATTGTTACAGCTACACCCCAATTGCGAAGTGTTGTTGGACGCAGAGGCAGCAGGGCTGCTCAAGGCTGTCTGACGGCAAACGTTATGGAGCTGATGGAAACCCATGAAGGGAAGTACGACATCGTCTTTCCCTCCGATGAGGCCATTGGCTGGGTGGCAGCCCTGGAGCGGTGGGCCAAGACAGTGAGATACTTCCTGAAGAATGACGGGTTCTTTTATGTCCATGACGCCCATCCGTTTTTCCTGGCTTTTGATGAACAGAAGCTTAAACAGGGTATCACCGAGATCAAGTATCCCTATTTCGGTCAAGAACCAGATGAAGACAACTGGATCGACGGCTATGCAGCGGAGGCAAAACAGGCCAAGAACTACTTCTGGATGTATGACCATGAGGCCGCCTAGTCAACTCTCTGATCGGAGCAGGGTTATCCATTGAGTTCCTGAACGAACACCCCCGCTGTGCCTCGGGCATGGGCGGCACTACCACGGATGCACAAGGACTGTCCTATTATCCTTCCTTGGATGGCGCACTGCTCTTGTCCTTTAGTCTGAAGGCCCGCCCGGCCAGGTAAGGCCTGGGGCCTGCCGCCTTGGTTAGAGTAATGAGACCGACGTTTGGGCGGTCTACAGCTCTCCTCCCTGGCGTAGTTTGTGCAGGCACGTTAAATTTGCCGCAGGGAGAAGTCAGGCCCAGGAAATGGCAGGATGTGGTTTTGCGGAGTCGAACTGAT
>JAAZLQ010000153.1 GCA_012799255.1 Bacillota bacterium | reverse complement strand
CAGACATTGCCACACCAAAATCTCCCCCTAAAGAAAGAGATGATTGCCAGGGAGAGCATAATAGGAAGTACTAACAGACCTAGGCGTGGCCACCACAATCCGCCTACAGCGACCACCAGCGTAAATGGCCAGGTGTACTTCTGAATAGAATCCCTCCGAGATGTCGACTTGAGCACAGTAGATGACATTGCTTCTTGTTCCTCCTCTTGATCATAGTCCGCCACAATTGTACCCCTAGGGGGTATTGGTATTTAAGATACCACATTCTGGACTTTCATGCAAGGGAGAACTCGAAGCTATGAATGATTTTGCTCACTTGAATTGACGTCCACCTAACACTTTGCTAAACTAAGTTTAGAAACCCAGTTAGAAAGGAAAGATGGTAAATTGAAACGTAGTATTGTTATCGCTCTTGTCGTCAGCCTCTTACTGTCCGCAGCATCTATCGTCTCAGCAAATAGCAAATATGATGTAACCGAACCCATCACCATTCACTGGTGGCACTCTCACGAAGACCAATTGACACCGTATCTGAACTACATGATCGAAAAATTCCATGAAGAAAATCCACTAATTACCGTTGTACCAGTTTATTCAGGTAGTTACACCGAACTCAATACTCAATTAATCGCTGCCATCGCCGCAGGTGAGGTACCAGCTTTAGCTAACGCCCAATCACCTTACGTAGCCGGTTATGGTGAGGCTGGAGTATGTGAGGTTCTGGATCCTTACATTGAAGCTTATAACTTCGATGTTGCTGACTTTGGTGAAGGTCTGGTTGCCACAACTAGTTTCAACGGTCAGCAAATCGCATTACCTTACTTAATCTCTACTCAAACCATTTTCTACAACAAGACCGCCGCTGAAGCAGAAGGCATTACCATGCCCAAAACCTTTGATGAAATGGAAGCATTCCTTGAGAAGGCAACTATCTTCAATGAAGACGGTACAACTGCCCGTTACGGAACGGTATTCGGCGGCTTCAACTACTGGTACTATGAAACCATGTTCATTAATAATGGTGTTCGCCTAGTTTTGGAAGATGGAAGAACTAGTGATATCAACAGCGAAATGTCCATCTACATGACCCAAAAGATGAAGGAATGGATCGACAAAGGTTATGCCTACTATTCCTACGGTACTGCAGCTTCTAACAGAATGCGTCAAGACTTTTGGGATGGCAAAGCATTCAGCGTATTCCACACCAGCTCCCTCTATGACACTTATGTAGAACAAGTTGGTGACCGTTTCGAAGTGGGTATGGCTTGGTATCCTGGCGGTAATGATGGTGAGTCGTTCATGAGTGAAGTTGGTGGCGTAACGATCATCATCCCAGCTAAAGCACCACAAAGACAGAAAAATGCTGCTTGGCAATTCATGATGTTCATGTCCAGCCCTGAAATGAACCTCTACTGGGCAGACAAAACTGGTTATCTACCTATTCGTCAAAGCGTCATGGGTACTCCCGCCTTCGAAGAGTATCTAGAGCGTAAACCAGCTATGGGTGATATTGTTGCCATGGGTAAATGGATTAACCCACGTAACCCACATCCCGCCTTTAACGCCTGCGGCGAAGAGTGGAGACATGCACTTGCTCGCATCTTTAACGAAGGTGCACCTGTTGAGAAAACACTCAACGAGCTCAAAGAAACCATCGAGCAAATTCTGGAAGACTATTAAAGTAAACTAAAAAGAGACTGTCCGTGGACAGTCTCTTTTTTCGCGCTTATTAGCAATTAAAATGGCGGCCCCGGCAGGAATCGAACCTGCGGCACATGGTTTAGGAAACCACTGCTCTATCCCCTGAGCTACGGGGCCAGCTCATCCGTTATTATACCATAAACTACGGTCTGTTACAATGATTCACTTTCGTTTCAACTATTTCTTTGTCGTCATCCCGTACACGTTACCAACTGGCACGCTAAACATAAAACCTAGCCCCTGGTCAGGCAGATCATCTAGAACTTCCTGTACTGCTTTCACGGTCCGTTCTAGGACTTCTTCGCTTTCTAAAACAGTGAAGATCGTTTTATTATAGGGACGGGCCCCATCCATCAACGTCTTCAAGGATCCAAAGAGGGGAAGACTGCTACCACTGTGGACAATCGCACCGGCCATTCCTTGACTGTCCAAGACGGTGGCTCCCCTAACTCCTACCTGAACAAAAGTCTCTAAGATCTCATCCAGGTAGTCAACTTGGTTGAGCACAATAAATAATGCATACATAGCCATTACCTTCTTCCTCTAAAGATCTATACTGCAGGTTCGCGAGCGGAGACTCGATCCATGCCCCCAATTTCGCCTGCCTTTTGAATCGAGAGTTTAGCAAATATCGGTCCAGAAACTTCATAGACTAGCACGCTAAACATAATGATCGTGGTGATCGGTACCGCGTACTCAGGCAAGAACTGCCTAACGAGTACAGAAAGTCCAATGGATATTCCTCCTTGAGGAAGTAAAGCGAAGCCCAGGTACTTGGTGACAGTCTCAGGAGCACCCGTAAGCTTTGCCCCTACCGCGGCACCAACAATTTTGCCTGTTGCTCTGGCTACAATATAGCCTAATCCCATGATACCCACTGACATCAGGATACCTAAATCGAGACTCGCCCCAGCTGAGGTAAAGAAGAGAATGTAGACTGGAGACACGAAGTCGTTTACAGAACTAAAGACCCTGGTGGAGTGGCGCATCACATTTACTAATACAGTACCCATCATAATATTCGTAAGTAGCGCTGATAAACCTAGGAAGTTAGAAAGTCCAGTCGCAACTGCAATCGCGGCCAAAGATACTCCTTGCAGTTCATCCCGATCAGCAGCTTTCTTGGCGGCCAAGGCTAAAATGTACCCTAGGGCAGCACCTAAAGCCAGAGAACCAACGATCTCGATCAGTGGTTGGGACAACATTTGCAAGAGTGAACTATCTGTGTTTCCAACCGAAAGTCTAGCGAGCGATAAGGCGATACCAAAAGCAACAATGCCAAAGACATCATCCAAGGCCGCAACGGGCAAGAGCGTCCTGGTTACTGGCCCATCCGCCCGGTACTGGCGAATAACCAGTAATGTTGCGGCTGGGGCTGTGGCTGCTGACATGGCAGCAATCACGATGCTAAAGGCAAAGGGCTGACCAAAGACAAAGTACATCAGGCTAAAAACTACCCCAATTGCCCCAATTACCTCAAGTAAAGTGATAACTGCGATAGACTTACCTAATTTTAGCATGTCCTTAAGCACGAATTCGCTTCCGATACTAAAAGCGATAATGGCAAGGGCCACTTCACTGATCACGGCTAAAGAATCAATATCTTGGGCGGTGATCAATTTTGAAAATGAAGGGCCAAGAAACAACCCTGCCACCAAGTAGCCTGATACATTCGGCAGCTTCATCATCTTAGCTAGTTTTCCACCGACCAATCCAACCACTAAAACGATTCCAAGTTTTAAGAGAACGTCCAAATAAATCCCTCCAACTCTAATTGATCTAAAAACAGTAGCATTCTTCCCCTTCCCTGTCTTCAGATGGCCGTTCTCTGACCCCAGGTAGGAGTAATAAAAAAGCGCTAACGCTTAGGCCGCTGACCTAAACGTAAATGCGCTTGGTGTACTCCTATGGGGTTAGCTGACGGGTTAGGACGCCCAAGTCGCCCTTCTTGAAAGCTCAAGATTCACCCCAAAAAGTGGTTCCCCCACTATAGTAATATTCGGAGATTATACCTATTTTATCATAGCATATTTCTCCGAAAATGCAAGTTCCGGCGTTAATTCGCCCTCAGATCTTGAATCCGATCCGTTGCCTGACGTTTGTAACGCGGATCGCCAGCTTGCATGGTGGCAGCCGCATGGAAATTACGGAATGCTTCCGCCTCATTACCTAATCTTAGATCTAACTCACCAAGAATCATGTACAGCTGCTGATCACCGGCGGCACTGCGAGAAATTGTGGACATGGCCTCGCCAAAATAATCTCTAGCCTTCTGGGCTGCCTCCTTAGCCAACTCTTCTGCTCCTAAATCTTCATACATCCAAACCAAACGTAGCCATAAGTTCCCCCAGAGATCCGGACTTGCACCAACTGTTTCAAAGGTTTTCATCGCCAGATAGTAAGATGTAATCACCTGTTGGATAGTCCTAGGTACTTCGAACTCGAAGGCATCACTAGGTGGGGCCGCTTCAAAAGCTGCTTTAGCACGCCTTATCTGGATTTGGGGGATCTTTTTGTAAAGCCTTTCTGGGTAAGCAAACAAACATTTAGGGCACACCCAGATATAGAAGTAGTTTGGTTCAAAATTCCGATAGACATTTCTGAAATCCGGTTTTTGCTCTTCCAACTGCAGGCGCGATGTCCGAGTACGCACACCGGTAAAACGGGTTTGGCAAACGGGACAAGTTGCCTCAGTGTCAAAGATCAGCTCACCATAATCTGCTGGTACTCGACCTTCAAAGATTGGATGCCCTTCAGGCAACACCCCTGCCACCACGGCAGATTCTTCCTTGGCACTGGACTTTTCTTCTTCAAGGCCTTGGAAGAACAAAAGCTGATCCGTTTCTGGAACTTTCAGGGCCAGTTCTCGCAATAGACTCAAAGCTATAAGGGGCTGCCTTCCGATAACTTGGCTCCCATTTGCCTTCGTGATTGCTAGCGCCTTAATGTCTGTAGCGCAAATTGCAGTATAGGTATGGGTGCTCTCCTTGAAAAAGGCCACATCACCCAGGATTGCACCGGCGCCAAGTGCTATCTGTTGGCTACCGCTGGAGACAACGATTTTCCCCTCTAGAATAAAGTATACTGTGGAAGCCGTATCACCTTGAGAGAACAAAACTGTTCCCTTAGAATGGCTTTGCATAGAATTTACAGCCATGTTTCTCATTCCTTTGTTATTGTGGTTGGTATTTTTATTCATTCTCTTTCTGCCTGCGAATTCCTGTAAGGTAAAAAAAGCGGGGGACCTATTTGGACCCCCGTTTAGACTAGCCAATCTTGAACTGATTAATTAGCTCCCCAACAACCCCAGTTTTCACTTCTTGTTTCACTAACGGTGATTTCAGCAACTCACCATATTGATCCGCGAGAGTGGGCCTTTCTATTTGATAGAAAATCCCGATGGGAATCCGCTCTCCCCATTCAAAGCTCTTGGCCCAAGCAGCCTGCCGATCTGTACGATCATAACCTTCTTCTTGATCCAAATCATATACTCTGGATCGGTAGAATTGGTAAGTGTTGATCTTATTAAAGGTGACGCAAGGCTGCAGAATGTCAATTAAGGCGAAACCTTTATGATTGATCGCCGCTTGAATGGTCCGCGTGAGGTGGGCTTGATCCCCCGCGTAACTGCGAGCCACAAAACCTCCATTTAGAGTAATAGCTGTGGCTAAGGGATTAAAAGCCTCATTGGCAACTCCCAGGGGCGTTGTACTAGTAATCATCCCCTGATCGCTTCTAGGTGATGCTTGCCCCTTGGTTAGTCCAAAAACCTGGTTATCGTGGACTAGGTAAGTGATATCAATATTCTTACGAATGGCGTGGAGGAAGTGGTTACCTCCCTCAGCATATCCATCCCCATCGCCACCAATGGCAAACACATGCAGATCACTGTTAGCCAGCTTCGCACCGGTAGCGGTGGGAAGGGTGCGACCATGTAACGTGTTTAGCACATTTCCGCTGATATAATGGGGAAGTTTTCCTGCCTGGCCAATTCCTGAGACAAAGAGGACTTGGTTTCGCTGTAGCCCCAACTCCTCCAATGCTTTTGCTAGGGCGTTAACTATCCCGAAGTTCCCACAACCGGGACACCATGCGGTCTCTTTCGACACTTCAAACTCAATGCGGTTATGAGCCACTGCAGACACCTCCCTGGAGCTTATCTAAAATATACTCAGCATTGATGGGTCTGCCATCATAGCGCCTAATGCTTCCAGTCGGTTTTATGGCAAAGCGGGAGGCAATTAACGCCTCTAGCTGACCAGAGTAGTTGCCTTCCACAATGAATTTGCGTGCTGGCCTCTGTAAGATGGCCACGAGGCTCTTTGGCAATGGAAACACTTGGGGCAAATGAACCCCTTGCACTTTACAGCCACGGCTGTTCAGGATTTGCACCGCTTCCGCGATGGCTCCCTTGGTGGAACCAAAGCCAATCAGCATGGCATCGGGCTCACTAGCGCCACAGAGTACAGGCTCCAACGCCACAGCTTCCACCAGCTTTAGCTTAGCCATGCGTTTTTCCATCATCTTTTGACGCGCTGTCGCATCTTCAATCAGATGACCTTGCTCATCATGTTCATCACCGGCACTGACCACCACCCCAGCACCGAACCCCGGATAGAGACGTGGTGAAATACCGTCGTCTGTGAACCTATAACGGAGATAATCCGCTCCCGCATCACTGCCTTGTACCACTTTACCGCGCTTGATTTCAACCCTGCTTAAATCAAAAGGCGCAACAGTGGCAAAAGAGTCAGCAAGATGTTGATCGCTTAAGACTACAACGGGCATTTGATACTCTTCTGCTAAGTTAAAAGCATCGCCCATGAGGTAAAAAGCTTCTTCCACATCGCCAGGTGCCAAAACTGCCCGAGGAAAATCCCCGAAAGACATGGCCACGGCATAGCTCAAATCACCTTGCTCGGTACGGGTAGGTAACCCAGTGCTGGGCCCTGGTCGCATGGCGTTAATTACTACAATGGGAATCTCTGCGGAACCTGCCAGGCTAAGTGCTTCGGTCATGAGGGCAAAGCCCCCGCCTGATGTGGCAGTCATGGCCCGCACGCCTGTGTAACTTGCGCCAATCGCCATATTAATCGCTGCTATCTCGTCTTCCACTTGTTCCATTACAACGGACACTTCTTGTCCGTGTTGGGAGATGAATTCGGTAACTCCAGTGGCTGGGGTCATGGGATAAGCACTCATAAACTTCAAACCTGCAGCTAATGCCCCTAGAGGAAGCGCATCATTACCTTTGAGTAATAGTCGCGGACCTGGATGTTCTGGCTTAGCTGGTTTTTCCCTAGAACCTATTATGGCGCGAACCTTCTCAAAGCCCGCCGTTGCCACCTTCTGATTACCTTCGACTACCTTTTCTCCCTTATCTCCAAACATGATTTGGAGCGTTTCGTGCAGAACTTCGATTGTGTCACTGAGTAAAGCCCAAATAGCGCCTGCAGCAACCGCGTTGGACACGATTTTGGGTTGCCCTAACTCCTCCGCGATGCGCGCGAAGGGTAGGGCAATATAGTTCGGTTGATCTACTAGCGTCTTTATTTTCTCCCCTAAAACATCTGGATCGTAAATGACAACAGCACCGCTCTTGAGCTCTTCTTGGCCCAAGGTGATTGTTGTTTCATCAAGGGCAACTAAACAGTCAATCTCTTTCTCCCAAGATGCCACAGGTTGATCCGCGAGGCGAATCTGGAAAAAGTTGTGGCCCCCACGAATGCGTGACTCATAGTCCTGGTGAGCAAATAGATGCCATCCCTCCTGAGTGACAGCCCGAAGCAGGATGTTACCTATGGACACCAGACCTTGTCCCGCTTCTCCTCCAATCTTGATGTTAAAGGTTTGCATAATCAACCTCCCTGTTTAGGCAGTTTAGAAAGCTAGGATTTTGCTCTTTGGAGCACCACAAATTGGGCATTGCTCTGGTGCATCACCGTCATGGGTCCAGCCGCAAACGTCGCATACTTGGATGGTTCCGATTTCGATATCTTGCTTACCCATAACAGTCTTCTTAGCTTCGTCATACATAACAGCATGGATCTTCTCGGCTTCTAAAGCATAATGGGTGGAACGAACTGCACCCTTTTCACCCTGCAATTCGGCAACTGCTTTATAAGCTGGGTACATTTCTTCAATTTCGAAAGTCTCACCATCGAAGGCATCCTGCAAGTTAGCTACAGAGTCATTGATACCACCGAGTTCTTTGAGGTGGTTGCGAGCGTGTACCAACTCTGCATAAGCAATGGCCTTGAAAAGTTTTGCCACATTGGGAAAGCCCTCTTTCTCGGCGATGGCACTATAAATTTGATACTTCATATGGGCCTGGCTTTCACCAGCAAAGGCATCCCTTAAGTTCTGTTCAGTCATGATTCTCATAATGGAAATTCCTCCTTCTTTTGTTAGAAAGTGTTAGTGATAACTATACCATAATAGTTATCATTTTACAATACCTTAATGCTATACATTACCAACAAAGCAAACCACTAAATGCAGGGTAGAAACATGTGTTTTACGCGGTGTCTTGTGGGTAACTTGTGTATATTGTGGATAACGTACTCTACCCTAGTGACATCTGCAGTTTATCTGGAGTGAAGTATTTCGTTCCCGCTTTTACCAACCTCCCTTAGTAAACCTGAGTGTTTTAAGGTATAGGTTACCTTGCGAGCTTTCGTGACAGGGATGTTTGCTAGCTGTGCCAATTCCTTATTTACAAAAGGATCGGGCAAGCCTTTTGGAAGCATTGCCAAATAGTCTTGGGCAGAATGGAAAACTTGGGTTCCTACCACCTCAACTAAGCGCCGATCCACAATGCTAACTCCCCGCCTCCGCCAGCTGCCTAAACCGTCAGCGCAGCGAATCTCCTCATCGATGACGAGCACAGCCTCTACCGTGAGGTGCGGATGCAAGATTAGCTCTGGTATCCTAATTAACTCTGAGAACAAATCGTAGATGTCACCCTTCTTGGGTGATTTCCGAGAGCTTAAAAGTTCTCCTGTCTCAGGCGCTACCTTCAGAATCTGCCTTTTGGAAGTGATGGGATGTACTAAATGAACATGGTGGTTTTCCAAAAGCCGACTTAGTTTACGCTTAATCGCAGAAAAATTCGCAGTCTGTACTTCAACCAAGCGGTGAGGCTGGATGAGATCGATTAAAAAACCGTCTACACTACCTTCTACAAT
>JAAZLQ010000092.1 GCA_012799255.1 Bacillota bacterium | reverse complement strand
TTCAGAACTCTCAAAAGGTGTTCTTAGATACCGCTATCGGTGATTCTGCCCATGGACCCGAGCAAAATCAAGTGATCGGACGTTACAACTCCCTCCAGGACCTTGGCGCCGCGCTTGGTCCCCTAGTGGGCTATGGGGTCGGGGCGATCCTGGGGTTTGAATCTGTCTACGTGGCAGCAGCCCTAGCTCTTTTCTGCTTAGGAGTCTTCGCATTTCCGCATCTACGGGCCGTGAAAGGTGGAGAACTTTCTAATTAGAGCTAGACTGGAAAGGAGGTGATCAAATTTTTTTGCCCTGCAATGAAATATATCTTGCATACGGCAGGAATAATGTAAGATTAGTTGAATGGATAACTACAATGTAAAGAATATACCCATTGTGTAACGGAGTGGTAAAGTGACAAGAACCCAAGTACAGACACTTGAGGAGATAATGAAAGCACATTATTCAGAACTAACGCCCAGTCAAAGGCGCTTATCTGATTATATTCTACAGAACCCTTATGAAGCGGCACTCATGTCCAGCGCGAAAATTGCGGAACGCTTATCCGTGAGCGAAGCGACTGTGGTGCGGTTCGCCCAGACTTTGGGCTTTGAGGGCTATCCCAGTCTCCGGGATAAACTACAGGATCAACTCCTACACGAGGTCCGTTCTTCTGAGCGGGTCGCGACCATGGTGGCTGAGCCAGCAGAAGACTCGGGCACCTTGTATGAGATGGTGGCCCAGACAGTCCATTTCCTAAACCTGCTCTTGGAAAATGTTTCAGAACAAGACCTGCAAGAGGCAGTTGACCGCTTGAACTCAGCTCGCCAGATTATTATCTATGGCGAAGGCGCACCCGGGTCTTTGATTCACCATGCCGACTTCTGGTTTTCCAGGTTAGGTCTCCAGGTGAAGAAAACTGCCCAAACAGGACGAAGATTCTATGATCATATTTTCCAAGCCCAAAGCGATGATGTCGCGCTAGTGCTTGCCTTTAGACGTCCCACCTCAGAAGCAGTTGCCCTACTAGAAGTAATGGAGGAATGCGGCGGGCAGTCCATCTTAGTGACCGACCTGCTTGTTTCCAAGATGCATGACCTGGCAACCCAGGTGCTCACCGTTAGACGTGGACCAATGGATGCTTTTCGCCCCATGGGTCCAGTAGCCGCCTTGATCGATGCTTTGATTTTAGGGCTTATGCGTAAAAAAGGCGATGAAGCGGTTCGAGCTCTGAGACGTTTAGATGATTTAAGACAACGCTACAAAGTTTTATATGAGTAAATAACTAGAAAGTTGGTGCCGTGATGATCACAGCAAAGATAAACACCCAGTTACAGCACGTTAAAGGATACCTTTTTGATATAGACGGCGTTTTACTCTTGGGAAAAGAGCCCATCCCCGGGGCAAAAGAACTGCTCGATGCGTTGCGCCAAGCAGGGAAACATGTACTTTTTGTATCCAACACGAGCTCCCGCTCCCGGGCCCAGTGTATCGAGCAATTCACTAACGCAGGTATCGAAATCGCTGATGAAGAGTTGTTTTTGGCCAGTGAAGAAACTAGTCAGTACATAGCCAAGCAAAAACCCCACGCCCGGGCCTATGTCCTTGGAGCCAAGGGATTATATGCGGAACTCCATAAGGAAGGAATTAAGACCCTTCCTCCAGAGAATGTAGATTCAGAAGGGATAGACTACGTAGTTGTCGGCAGGGACCGCACCTTTACTTATGACAAACTTGTCACCGCTTTTCAGGCCATAACTAAAGGCGCTAAGTTTGTGGCAGTCAACTGTGATCCAACTGTTCCTGGCCGCAAGGG
The DNA here is from genome assembly GCA_012799255.1 of Bacillota bacterium. Next base: position 1,134 of record JAAZLQ010000092.1, on the reverse strand, counting down.
CTTAGAGCCAGGAGCAGGTGCAATTGTAGCTGCCTTATCAGCCATGTTAGGTCGCGGACCTGATATTAGCATGGGAAAACCAGCAACTCTGCTCCTCGAGATGGCGGCCCAACACCGTAACCTTCAGCCCCACGAATGCGCTATGGTGGGCGATACAATCGGGGTTGATGTTGTGGCGGGTAATCGGGCAGGTATGATCACCATTCTAGTACTGAGTGGCAACGCCTCTTCCGAGGATTTAGAAACTGAGATTGCCCAGGGAGATGGTAAGCCAGATCTGGTACTTTCTTCTGTTCGGGAATTACACGAACTAGTCTTTTAAAAGGGGGGATTGTGGAAAAAAGTCTTTGCATTTCGTTGCACTGCTATCTAGATTTAGGAGGGATTCTGCTTGAAACAGACAAGGTTTGTTTGGACTTTAGCTGTTATTTTGCTGCTAACCCTAACACTAGGCGTTTCAGCAAATTATCCGGCGGAAGTGGATACATGGCTTAAGGAAGTTGGCTTAGGTAAGTATGCCCCCGAAACAGAAGACTGGGATGCAGTATATGAGAAAGCAAAGCAAGAAGGTCGGGTAGTGATCTACACCAGTTCGTCCCGGACAATTCAGGTCAAGGACGAGTTTGAGGCACTCTACCCAGGAATCGAAGTGGAAGTTTACCACTTAGGTACCACTGATTCCATCAACAAATTACAGAGAGAACAGCTCTCGGGAATCTACAACTGTGACATTATTCATGCTTCGGGCTATCCGACTCAGCTCTACCTTTTAGCCCATGAACACATGATTTTCCCCTACTATCCACCCGAACTGAAAGATGTAATTCCAGAAAGTTTCCGGGAACCGCTCACAGCCCAGCGCTACGAAGCGCGGGGAGTCTTCTATAATGACGCTGCCTATGGTGAACCCCCCATTGAAAGTTGGTGGGAGCTAACCCTTCCTGAGTGGCGGAACAAGATTGCCATGGTTGACCCCATCGTCGATGCTTCTACTTTGGATTTTATCACCACCATTGTGGCGAACTCGGATCAACTAGAAGCAGAATACGAAAGGTTCTTTGGCAAACCACTTAAACTGACGGAAGAGAATGCCGGCTATCAATTGTTAAGGGGCATCTTGGACAATGGCGTCAG
>JAAZLQ010000204.1 GCA_012799255.1 Bacillota bacterium | reverse complement strand
CGCGCATAGCCTCTGAGTTTTCAGCCATAGTTATGGATGTACTAGAGAACTCATTGGCTGTGCTGGCTACCTCAGTGATAGCGGTTCCAGTCTCCCCTGCCATGGAGGAAAGACTGTGCGAGAGAGAATTGACGCTGTCACTTGTTGCTTGAATTCCCTGTACCAACCGGCGTAATCCGTTCACCATGTCAAGAAGTGAATTGGACAAATCGCCAATCTCATCTCGAGCTGTAATGGTCCAGCTAGTTCCCAAATCACCTGCACCGATTTTATGGGCTGCTTCTTTAAGCACTCTCAAGGGTTTGGTAATACTAATCGTGACTAACCTTGAAATCACTATGCTTAATAATACGCCTACCGCAACCACAATGAGGATTTGTAGCACAATGGAGGACATTAGTCCACGCATATCCTCCCCTAGTTGTCTCGCATCTTGGTCAAGATCGCTACGAACCTGCCCCAGAATTCCCCTGGTTTGAGCTAAGCTAGGAAGGGTGTGCTCGTAATACACTCGTTCCGCCCCAGCCACGTCCCCCTTCTCCAATAGCTCTTTGATAGTCTGTGCAGAAGCATGCAATTGCTCATGGGGATGATACAACTTTTGAAACTCTGGAGCAAACTTGGGATAGACCTCAAGCAAATGATCGAAGCTATCACTACCCAACCACTGCCCAAGATTACATTTAGTGGGATCCAATTGCAGTGAGAAATTATCTACCGACTCCGCAATCAGATAATCTTGCAACTGCATAACCCATTGCAGATGCTCAACTTCCCTGTACATCAGGGAAACATGCAACTCTTCCGTTTCTTCTGAGATCTCCCAACGGTCTCTTATAGCCAAAAGCCCCACAGTTCCAATAGAATTGCTAACGACCAAAAGGAGAATTAGTACGAGAAAACCCAACCCCAACTTCTTTCCAATTGAAAGCCGCGAAAATAACATTGTTGACCTCCCTCGTCCGGGTACCAGTGTCGTAATAATAAGCATTCTTACAAAACTATTCTCCGAGAGACCGCGAATCCCTTTAGGACGAGGTAAGAATTACCTGACTCAAGAATCCATAAAGAAAAGCCCACCTTGTGGGTGAGCTTAGCTTCAAAAACTGTACCTCCTAGGGGAACAAATCCAGACCAATGTTCACACCGATCCTAAAGGTTGGTCTAAACACACTTGCCGTTGGGAAAATGGCATCCACCACTGTCTCCACAGGCAAGGATAAACGATTAGTAGCCCGATACTGGGTACCTACCGTAAAACGGAGCATGAACCCCTTATGGGACTGAAAATCATCAAGGGGGGTCACATAACCAACACCAGTTCCGATATAGCCACTCCTGGAGCGTTGCACCCCACTGAACGACACGAGTAGCTCCCTTGAAGGGTCAAAATCCAGATCTATCGTCATCAGCCCATTAGTCAACATGGACCCAAAAAAGGACGAAATCAAACTTAAGGGATTAGATCCGTCTGTCGAAACCGTATCCTGCGGTGCCGCCAAATTAGGCGGGGCATTTTGCGTTCCCTTGGGAGTAATAGTGGGTGTAAGCCTTAAACCTATCCGCACCGGAAAACGCTCCGCAGCGTCCCTCTGCGTTAACAAACTCCCAACCCGCACTCCAAAAGTGGGAGGAAGTACTGTCACATTCATCGTGGCAGGTGAGCCAGAACGTGTGCTACGGCTAACAGCACGGACCGTGATGGTTGATACACCTGGTTGGATGCCAGTTACTACTCCATTTTCATCAACAGACACTTTCGATTCATCGCTCGAGAAAAACAAAAACTCTGGGGTAGAAACTGGTCTACCCATAGCATCCAAGGCGTAAACATTCAAAGCCTTCGATTGCCCAAGGTTGAGTTGCACTTGCCCTGGAACCACAAACAGCTGTTCAACTGGGCGCTCAACGACCTGCACATCTGGGGGAAACAGACCTGTAAGCAGATTATCCACTTGATTAGGAGCGTCAGCAATACGAGGTGAGGTGGTCATGGTTGAGCCCACCAGTACTGCCCGCCCATCTTTTAGCTGAAAACGCTGTACCCCAACTACGGCAGTATTCTGTAAAAGCGTCATAGAACCAGTGATTACTTGATCTGCTAGGCCTGCTTCGAGCACTGTCTGGGCGCGCTCCCAAGCAGATGTATCATACGAAAAACCTAGTTGCTCAATTTCGGTTCGGAGAGAGATGTTGTTTTGAACATCAAACTCACCATACTGAACTAGTCTAGCTGCGATGCCCTGGGACATTACCCGAGATAGGTTAAGAAGATCTGGCATATCAAGTGACAGTGGATCAATATAGTCACCTTGGGGATCAAGGGCTAGAAAGTCTAGCACCACAATCCGTTCAGACCTAGCCTGAGCCGGAAAACTAGCGGCTCCCATCGTCAGTATTATTAGTAAGAGCACTCCTAGCGAACTCCACTTTGCCTTAGTCAAGATTGCACATCCTTCCATCTTCCTAAGTAGTCTTGGTTCCACACTATAGGGTCTACATCCTGTCCACAGGAGCTTGTAATTTCTTCCTAACGGACTCCGCCGCCCCCGCCACCAAAGCCACCCCCACCACCGCCAGAAAATCCTCCACCGCTACCAGTACTGTGGGTGGTGGTAAGATTGGACACGGTTTTGCCCACCGTATCCGTCATTTGGCTAATACGGGCCACGCCTATGGGACGATGGTACAAAAACCAATGGGATCCATACTGATAGCCATCTTGTTCTAGGTTGGGGAACCTTACTTCCAGTTGTTTCAACATGGAATCGGCAACTCCAAGCGTGATCGCATAGGGTAAAAATTCTTCCCAGATACCTAGCGACCCCACCCTAGCAGTATCCACCCGGGAAAACTCTTTTAGATAGCGATAAAAGGCCTTCCACTTTGTGTATTGCTCATGACCATGGTCAGAACGACGACTGGCCGCAACCGACGCCACGATGATCAACACGATTGCCATGATAAAGCAGACTACTCCAGTGATATACATATCCAAAGAAGCAGAAAAGGGGAATGCAATAAAGACGGCCACAGCTGGAACCAAAAACCAGAGTGCTTTTTTTGCATCCTCATCAAAGAATCGTTGCTCATTAGCAGCATCTTGTACGTCTTTACCCCAATCTTTCCAAAACTGAGCAAAGGTCTTCTTATTGTCCTTGGCATACTGCTTAAAGTCTTCTAGAGTTACTTCCTTACCGCCTATGTCTTCAAATAGCGTAAGAATACTACTCTCATACTTGCGCAATCTCTGGAGCTCTTCGCTTTGTATCGACTTGAGCGTAAATCTGTAGTTGCCTTCCTCACCAGGGATTTCTTCCACACTCATAAATCCACGCCGGGCTAAATCCATTAGCGTAGCAGTAAAGTCTCGACTATCTACCACCCTGCGATACAAAATGGCGAGTTCTGCAGGGGGATAATTTGCCGGGAGTTCTTTGTAGTAACGCTCCTTATACCCAGGTACAGGTTTACCGTACGCGTTCCAAACATATACAGCCAAAAGGTAGGTCACTGCCAAAACTCCAGCAGCCACATATGGATCCGCCGCCCTACGCTTCTGGAATGTCTCCTCAGCTTTACGCTTGGCTTCCTCCTTACCAAGTTCTTCGTTGAAGATTGCTTCTAAACGCTCTTCGTTGCTAAACCTAGCAGCTAAAGGAACCAAGGTATTGGGAAACACGACTCTACCTTCTACAAAGGTGTTAGCAGGCAGATTTTCTACTTCCCAGACGATTTGACTAGGAGAATCGATGATAACCCTTCCTTGACGAGGACCATGGCCCCAAGCAGCCACCTCATCCACCTTCGCACCATATGGTAAAGAGAGGGTTACCCGAACATAATCTCGGGGTTGATCCCAACTATCGCCGACAAACTTATAGTAAAATTCCGCCACATCATTATGTTTAAGGATCACATTATGCAAATCGTAGTTGAGTTGGAACTTACGAACCTCATCTGTGGCAACAAAACTCCAGTCTACATAGACCCGATTTGCTTCCTCACGCACAAAGTAGGTCCCTACAGGGCCTGGAGAGTCTGTCTCCAAGCGGGTGTAAGGAACGCCTCCCTCAGAGATGACTAGATTGGCAACTTTGATCCCTCTACTAGTATCGATCCATTGAAACATACCAGAAAAGGTCCCATCGAACTGAACTGTATGGGTTTCGGTCACCCGCACTACCCCATCAGCTCCAACTTGGGCTTCAATATCCAACCTCAAGAAGCGATGGCTACGCGCCTGGGCGACGGTCGGAACAGCCAATAGCCATAGGATCAGTACCAAATAAAGATAACGTCTCAACACTAAAACCCCCTCTCCTCTACCATTTTACATTTCCCTATTTATACCTTTGATCCTCCTATTTGAAACACTCT
>JAAZLQ010000300.1 GCA_012799255.1 Bacillota bacterium | reverse complement strand
GTCATAATTCCAATCACGATACCCCATACGCTTATGCAACGGAATCCATATCTGAAAAAGTGAAAAATACAGCTGATAGCACAGTTTACAAGGCAGAGCGTTTTGGAAGGCATTCATTGAAAAAAGCACCGGACACGCTAAAAAATGCGAGGTCCGGTGCTGTTGATATTAAGCAGAAAATTCATAGTACGGCTAAAAGCATTAAAACAAAAACAAGAGCTACTATTAAAACCGCGAAAAAGACAAAGGCTACCACAAAAACAGCCGCCAATACAATTAAAACAACCAAGCATGCGGCGCAAGCATCGACTAAGGCTGCCCAAACAACCATTAAAACCACGCAAAGGACAGCACAGGCGGCTAAAGCGGCAGCGAAGACTTCTGCACGAGCTGCCAAAATCACAGCTAAAGCTGTTGTTGCTTCAATTAAGGCAACAATTGCAGCAGTTAAAGGCCTTATCACGCTTATAGCAGCAGGCGGCTGGGTTGCTGTAGTTATTATTCTTATTATTTGTATGGTAGGGTTTATTCTTTCATCGGGTTTTGGAATTTTCTACTCTAATGAAAAAGCAAACGGGCCGAATAGTATGACTATGTCAACAGTAATAGAACAAATAAATAATGATTTTGCATCTGAAATAGAACGAATAAAGCAGGAGAACCCGCATGATGAAGTAGTCGGGATAACTTCGCCGCAGAATTGGAAGGAGGTATTGGCGGTTTATTCCGTAAAGCATTCTTTGGATCCAAATAATCATTTAGATGTTGCCACTATAAATAACGAAAAACTTGAAGCAATCAAGAATATCTTTTGGGATATGAATGTTATTTCCTTTACACTTGAAACAGTTGAAATTGATGATACTTTAGACGAACAAGATACAACACCACATTCAAGCTCAAAAACCATTCTTCAAATAGTCGTAAAAAATAAAAACTGCTCTGAAATGGCAGCGCAATACGCTTTCAATTCAGAACAGAGAAAACAACTAGATGAATTATTAGAGCCAGAGTATAGCGATATGTGGGATGCTTTGCTATATTAATATAGCGAGCGGGAAACAAATACCGACTCGCTATGTAACATCATCAAACTCCAGCAATTTATATGGCGGAATTTTAAATACATCTGCAATAGCAAACAAAGTATTAAGTGAAATTGGTGTTACAATATTGGGCGCTTCTACTTGACCTATGAATCCGGCACTGCGGTTAATCGTTTCAGCCAGTTCTTCCTGAGTCAAGCCATTTAGCTTTCTGTAATATGCGATTTTTAAACCTATCTGAATATATCGCTTTTTATCAACTTCTGTCACCAAAATCACCTCCTTTATATTTTACAGACTTGACCTTGATTTTAGTATGGCTTATAATCTAATCTATATTAGGTGTGAGCTAATAATAATAGCTGACACCTAATAAAAACTAACCATAATATAAAGGAGAATAGCCTCATGCAAAGAAAACTATGCACCAGAAAAATTGACGAACTTGGGAGAATTGTACTGCCGCAGGAAGCTCGAACCGCCTTAGGAACCAAAACTGGACAGAGCCTTGATATTTTTATTGAGGGAGATTCTATCGTAATTAAAAACACCGGGGAACCCACATGTGCTTTGTGCGGTGAGTCCGATGCGACACTTACAGAAGTAGCACATAATCATTTATGCGGGGATTGCATTTCCTCAATTAAAGCTGTATAAGAACAGCCTCCT
>JAAZLQ010000249.1 GCA_012799255.1 Bacillota bacterium | reverse complement strand
CCTGAGGCTGCATAGCTCACCAGACGAGCCATAGGTTTGAGACCGAGACTATCTGCCTTGTCCCGTGACATTACCAGCAACGCAGCAGCTCCATCGTTGATTCCTGAAGCGTTACCAGCAGTGACAGTTCCGTCTTTCTTAAAGGCGGGTCTCAACTTAGCTAATTGTTCTACAGTAACCCCTGAGCGGGGGTACTCATCCTGGGTAAACTCAATGGGATCACCCTTCCGCTGGGGAATAACAACAGGTACGATTTCGTTCGCGAAGCGATTCTCCGCTAGAGCCGCCTGATACTTCTGCTGGCTTGCGGCAGCAAACTCGTCCTGTTCCGTACGACTTAGATTCCACCGCTCCGCAATGTTCTCAGCGGTTATACCCATGTGAACATCGTTAAAGGCACACCAGAGACCATCCTGAATCATTACGTCTAGCATCTGGGTATGTCCCATCCTTGCTCCCCAGCGGGTGTTCTTTTCCACAAAAGGTGCGTTACTCATACTTTCCATGCCACCAGCAATAAAGATATCTCCATCTCCTGCCCTAATTGCCTGGGCAGCCAACCCAACTGCCTTTAACCCAGAACCACAAACCTTGTTAATAGTGTAAGATGGTACACTCTCAGGAACTCCAGCTTTTACGGCAGCCTGGCGGGCTGGGTTTTGCCCCTGAGCAGCTTGCAGTACGTTGCCCATGATTACCTCATCTATTTCTTCCAAAGGTATGTTAGTGTCCTCCAGTACCTTGCTAATCACAACTGCCCCCAAATCTGCCGCTGACAGGTCTTTCAAAGCACCTCCGAAATTGCCGATCGCTGTCCGAACTGCCTTAACTAGCACTACTTCTCTCATCCTGATCCTCCTTGAAATCTATTCTTCTTGTTTTGGCGCGTTGCGGCTCTTCCGTTCCAGGTTAGCCGGCTCAATTGCGCGATTTTCTCTAGCTTCCAAGAGTTGGGCAACACCTGTGTACTTCTGGACATTTCCATCTCCTGACTCCCAACCTTCATCAAGATACTGGGGCTCCGCGTAGGTGGCAATTACTCCTTCATAATTCCTCAAAACCACTTTGGTGGGAGACATGCTAATCAGATACTGGGGCATTACCGGTGTCTTTCCACCACCACCAGGCACATCAATCACATACGTGGGAACTGCATAGCCTGAAATGTGCCCCCGGAGAGCTTCCATTATCTCTAGACCTTTTGAGACTTTAGTACGGAAATGTTCTATGCCCATGGATAAATCACACTGGTAAATATAGTATGGACGAACCCGTATCTTCACCAGATCCAGCACAAGTTTTTTCATGATCTCGGGGTTATCATTGATCCCCCGTAGCAAGACACTTTGATTCCCCACCGGAATACCAGCATCCACTAGTTTTTCACAAGCGGCAATTGAGTCTGGAGTGATTTCTTTAGGATGATTAAAGTGTGTGTTGAGCCAAATCGGGTGGTATTTTTTGAGCATCTTAACCAAATCATCGGTTATTCTCTGGGGCATCACCACCGGGGTCCTGGTGCCCAGACGGATGATATCCACATGAAGAATTTCCCGTAGTCGCCTGATAATCTCTTCCAACTTATGGTCTGCCATCAGAAGGGCATCTCCCCCGGAGAGTAGCACGTCCCGTACAGCTGGCGTGTGCCTAATGTACTCAATTCCTCGCTCAATATAGTCCCAGGACAGTCCTGCATCTTTTTGCCCTGCAAAACGACGCCTAGTGCAATGACGACAATACATAGAACATTGGTCTGTAATTAGGAATAACACACGATCTGGATAGCGATGGGTTAGGCCCGGTACAGGCGAATCCGCCTCTTCGTTCAATGGATCTTGCATGTCCGCCCTTCCAGCTAACGTTTCCGATATGGTCGGAACCGCCTGACGACGTATAGGGCAGTTGGGATCCTTGGGGTCCATCAAAGAAGCATAATAAGGTGTGATTCCCATGCGAAAGACTTCTAGAACTCGACCAACATCTTTTTTTTCATCGTCCGTCAACGGGATGAACCGTTCAAGTTCTTCCACACTCTGGATGCGATTTCTCACCTGCCAGTGCCAGTCGCCCCATTCAGCTTCACTACAGTCCCATTTACGCCATGGTTCAGGGGTCAAGTCTTCTTTACGCACTGCACTCAACGCGAACACCTCCAACCTTGTATTTAGCCGACTTTCATCTCCTTGAGTTGGGTTGGTATTTCTAGAGGAGCTTCCGTAGCTGCAATAATCTGATCAATCTCATAGAGTGGATTGCGCTCAAGGAGGATCATCGTACCATCATTGATCTTAAAAACACCCATTTCTGTTATCACCAAATCTACCTCACCCTTAGCTGTCAGTGGTAAGCGACATTTTTTGAGTAGTTTTGCCTCGCCATCTTTTGTCTGATGAATGGTTGCTACGATCACCCGCTTCGCCCCGACAACCAAATCCATGGCTCCACCCATGCCCGGGACCAGTTTTCCGGGAACCATCCAACTAGCTAGATTACCGTAAGAGTCCACCTCTAATGCACCTAGAACTGTCACATCCACATGCCCACCGCGAATGATCGCGAAGGAATCAGCACTATCAAAAAAGGCACCACCAGGAAGAATTGTTACGGGCTTTCCACCAGCGTTAGTTAGGTCTGGATCTTCCTCACCGGGCACAGGATCTGGTCCCAAACCTAAAAAACCATTTTCCGATTGAAATATAACGTCAATTCCGGGTGGAATAAATCCCCCTACCAAAGTAGGTAGACCGATACCTAGATTTACCACATCACCGTCTTTTAACTCTTGCGCAATACGCTGGGCAATAAAGATGCGCTTTTGCCTATCATCCATCATGACGCTCACCCCTTGTTAAGAAGTCCACAAAAATACCTGGAGTCATGACCTCGTTAGGATCGATTTCTCCTACATCCACAATTTCCTCGACTTCTGCGATCACGATCTCGGCGGCAGTGGCCATGAGCGGATTGAAGTTTCGTGCGCTTTTGCGATAGATTAAGTTGCCTTTGCGATCTGCTTTCCAGGCCTTGATCAAAGCAACATCGGCTGGAAGTGGTTCCTCAAGTAAATACGGTTTTCCATTTACCTCTATTTCACGTTTTCCTTCGGCAACAATGGTTCCCACTCCAGTTGGAGTTAACACTCCGCCCAATCCTGCTCCAGCGCAACGAATTCGCTCGGCCAGTGTACCCTGAGGCACTAGCTCAACTTGAATCCTGCCCTCAATCATTTGCCTCCCGGTTTCAGGATTAGTCCCAATATGACTGGTGATGAGACGAGTCACCGCACCAGCACTAATTAATTGTCCTATACCATCACCCTGTACACCCGTATCATTTGCGATGACAGTTAGATCCTTCACACCACGTTTTGCTAGCTCACTAACAAGAGTGACTGGTGTACCGCAAGTCAAGAATCCACCAATCATGACTCTACTGCCATCTTTCACCTTGGCGATAGCATCTTGTGTTGACAAAATTTCAGGCATGTTACTCCTCCCTCGTCTCTTACTTTCTCGCTTTCAGCCCCAATATTTCCCGAGCTTCATCAGGTGTAGCCACTTCCCGTCCAAGTTCACGGGCAATACGGACAATTCTGGACACTAATTGGGCAGTACTTTTGGCCAACTCCCCTCGCTGATAATAAATGTTATCCTCAAAACCAACGCGAACATGGCCACCCATTGCTAATGCCGCGACCGCTAAAGGGGTTTCATGGCGACCAATTCCAGAAACAGTCCAAGTTGCCCCCGGAGGGATAGAGTCAACTAAGAAACATAAGTTCCGAACACTAGCACCCATAGCACCAGGCACACCCAAGACAAAGTTAAAGTGGAGTGGTTCACTGACCAAACCTTGCTTGACTAAACGGAGTGCATTATTAACCATTCCCGCCTCAAAGATCTCAAATTCTGGCTTGATTCCCTTTTCTTGCATAAGTCGAGCAGCTTGCTCATAAAACTCTTGGGGATTTGAAAACACATCGCTACCAAAGTTGCACGTTCCCGTGCTCAGTGTGGCCATTTCTGGATTTAGAGAAAGCGGTTGAAGCCGTTCTTCTGCAGTGTGCCAGACTGCTCCACCTGTTGAGGGTTGGAAGATGACTGGACACGCCTTGGCCACAATGGCTTGGATTTCTCCATAGACATTCTGATCTTGCGTGGCACTGCCGTCAGCATGTCTGGCATGGACATGGACAATTGCGGCTCCAGCTTCGTAAGCCTCTAACGCTGCCCGTCCAATTTCTTGAGGAGTGATGGGAAGATTCGGCTGCTGCTCTCGGGTCACTTCTGCCCCAGTCAGCGCGGCTGTAATAATAAGTTTCGACACACTTCTACCCCTTTCTTTGTCTGTCCTTAGGCACGACACAGACCGCTTTTGCCTCAGCTACAACCACTGGCTCTGCAAGCACATCCATGGCGGAAGGAGGCAAATTAGGATCGCTAGGTCTGGTAATTTGCTTTACCGCATAAAACTCCATCTTGCGGGAGGTATTACCAACTTCAGTGATCCTGCCACGCGCCTCGATGAAATCACCAGCATACACTGGGGCCTTAAATTGAACATCACTATAGGTTAAAAGCAAGCCCTCATCACCATCATGCTGAATCAAAAGCTCTGTGGCCACATCTCCGAAAAGCTGCAAAATGAACGCACCGTCCACCAATTCACCTCCGTAATGCGCCTGAGACGAGCTCACCCGAATTCTAATCATACTCTCTCGCATGACCATTCCTCCTTTAAACTAGTTGATACTATGTCATACTCTCAAAGCTAATTCCTTAGCTATGAATGTGGCCACCTCTCTAGCAGTGGTTCCCACACCAAACCCCGCGTCAAAACCTAGTTCTGTTGCTAGAACCTGATCAATTCGAGGGCCACCAACAATCATCAACATGTTGCGACGGAGATCTTCTGCTTCTGCCATCTCAATCAACTCGGTTAGGTTCTGGATGTGAACATTCTTTTGAGTCACCACCTGCGATATTAAGATGGCATCCGCCTTAACTTCCCTCGCTTTTTGTAATAGCTGCTCGTTGGGAACCTGGCTCCCCAAGTTGTAAGCTTCAATCATGGGATACCGCTCTAAACCGTATTCCCCATTGTAACCTTTCATGTTCATGATCGCGTCCAAACCGACTGTATGAGCATCTGTTCCTGTACAGGCCCCCACCACAACCAACTTGCGTCCTATTTCCTCTTTGATAAATGAGTTGATCTCTTCAAAGCTCATTGTCTTTTCCTCTGTAAGGTCTGGAATCTGATCCATATCTACACTATGGCGACAACTACCATAGAGAATAAAATGACTAAATCCATGAAGGTCCTTCATGTGCACGATTTGGATCCCCTCTAGACCCATCTGTACAGCTAAACGCTTAGCAGCTTCTTGGGCCCTGGGTCCGGCAGATAGCGGTAACGTAAAGCTCACTTGAACCCGACCATCACCCCAGGAGTCGCCATAGGGCTTAATCACGAGTACCTCCCCTTTCTAGTGAAGATTTGATCCCCAGTGCTTGTTGCATCTTCTCCATAAAGGGATTACGATAATCAAATCCTTTGCAGAACACACCTTCGCCACCTTTACCACCATTTTGCGGACGCTTGATGTCGGCAAAATACCCTTCGCTAATGGCATTTTTCAGGCCTTTTAAGTCTATTTCAGTTAAAAAGTCAACTACCCTATTCAGGATTTCCTCAGAACGCCTCTGAATGATCCCGTCAGGTTTAAAGCTGATCTCCTTGCCCAAATCCCTGGCATTTTCCATAACATAGCGCGCATTATCAATGCTCAGGCTACGATCACTGAGGTGAGGGGTGTGAATAGCTTCTGTGAGCATACCTAATAAATGAATGCTCTGCCCCGTAAGCACTGACGCCAAGTTAAACATGGCGTTTTGCACATGTCCCATAAAAATATCGCCAGTCATATGTTTAGTCGGCGGCATGTACTTGAGTGGTGCCTCAGGAAATACCTGCCTGATCGTTTGGGCCAAGGCTAACTCATAAAGAAAACCGTTTTTCATTTTCGGATCCAACTCAAAAGCGTGACCCAAACCGAGTTGCCAGTTTTCCAAACCGGCAGCAAGCCCCATTTGTTCATTAATAAAGTTGGAGGCTAATACTGTATGAGCTTGTTCAAAGGCATCTGCCGTGGTTAGATAGTTGTCCTCGCCAGTGTTAATGATGATCCCAGCATAGGCGTTAATCATCCGAGAAAAATATTGGTCAGCAAAGGTCCGGTCCATATTGATATCCCGAAACAGAATTCCGTACATAGCGTCATTCAACATCATATCTAGGCGTTCCAACGCACCCATCGCTGCAATTTCGGGCATGCAGAGACCAGAGCAATAATTTACCAGTTGAATGTAACGCCCTACCTCTTCACTAACCTCATCGAGGGCTAACCGCATCACCCTAAAATTGGCTTGCGTGGCATAGGTACCGCCAAATCCTTCCGTTGTGGTTCCATAAGGAACATAATCCAGCAGGCTCTGACCTGTGGTACGAATCACAGCAATTATATCTGCACCCTGCCTAGCAGCGGATTTGGCCTGTTCCACGTCTTCAAAGATGTTTCCGCTGGCCACTATGACATATTTCAACGGTTCCTTACCGATGCCCAGTCTTGCTTTCCATTCTTCACGGGCCCGGCGCTGATCTTTTATCCTCTTCAGTGCCTGATCGGTGTACAGTTCCATGACCTTACTCACTTTGTCAGGCTCCTGCCATTCCAAGGAGAAAATACGTAAACCTAGCGCACACGCTTCCGCTATCTGCTGTGGTGGCTTATCGAGGGCAACTACCGCATTTGCCAACCAGGGCGCTACACCACGTTCAAGTACCTTTGCCCCCGCCAACTGATCTACCACTACATTTGCCAAGGGAACCCCATGCTGATCAGTACCATCAATACCAAAAAGACGGGCGACGGTCCGTTCAATGCTTACGGTCGTATGCCGATTAATATCTTCTTGAACTTTAAAGGCGATAGAACTAGCCAACTTTCTTGCTGTTTCTACCTTTTCTGAGTCCAACTGTAACAACTGGTTAATCATCGATGTCATCCCTCCTATGTACCGCAGAGCCTTGTTCCTGAATTACCTTGGCCCGGGCGATGATCTCCCCATCCAAACCTAAAGCTTCTGCCACAATTAACGCATCGCTTCTCTGTACTTGCTCTGGAGTGGCAACTTCCAGACGATAATCCATTAACCGATGCAAAGTATCTACCAGACCTGCCACTAACACTTGTTCATCTTTCAACAAAGCATCCCGATCTAACCCTTTAACCCTCAGGTGACTAATGCCCTTGATCCACGCCAGTGAGGGGTAGTGTGTAGTAATTACAGTTATAATAGGCTGTTTTTGCTGTTTTTCGATAATTGCTTGGGCTATTCCAGCTCCTTCAAGGGGATTTGTTCCGTGGGCGATTTCATCTATTAGAACCAAACCATGCTCATGGCTTTCCTTAATTACATCACGCAAAAAAGCAATTTCAGCAGCAAAGGCACTTAACCCTTTGGGAATCGTAGCCTCAGCTAAATGGGCCGCAATAAATCTGCGGGGACTAAACTCCATACGAGTAGCCGGAACCAAAAGTCCATATTGCGCCATGGCACAAAGGAGACCGATTGTCTGTAACGTCACTGTTTTTCCGCCCATGTTAGGGCCAGTAATCATGGTAACTCCAGGCTTAAGCTCAATACACAGCGGGATGTATCTTTGCCCTCTCTGCATGAGATGCTCTTCTAGTAAGAGGTGCCTCCCACCCTCGATTCGAATCAACGAGTCAGAACGGAGCTGAGGCTTTATACCATCAATTTTTGCACAAAATTTCGCTTTTGCCAGTATTAGATCTAAAAATGCCAATCGTTCCAAGATTCTGAGCAGTCTGGGCGCGTGAATTTTGACGATTCCTGTCAGCCACCGCCTGATTTCAGCCTTACGTTCCTCTTCTAGTGCGCGAACTAACGCCAACCTTTCTTTGATCTGGACTAGTTCTTGGTCCTCTACCATGCAAAATTTAATGAAGTCTGGAGTCTCCTCCACCACGCGCAACTCGGGAAGCATCTTTAGTTGCTCGATTGTCTCGGTATCCCTGGTACTGATAGCGAGACAAGCCTCCGAAGATAAGTTGCGCCCAGCCGCCCGCATCACTTTATCCTCGACGGTCGCGAGTTGATTAGCTAGTCGACCTTCCAAGCCAGCGCGTTCAAACCGTAAGGAGGCAAGCTGTTCATCATAGTCATCTGCAATGTAAAAGCTCTCCCTTGTCCCCTGACCAATACTTAGTGCTTCCCGAAGTTCTTTGTCCGCCTCAAGACCTGAAGAAAACAAGAACATCCAACCTCTGGCCTCTAACTCCTTTTCAAGCTTTTCGAAAATAAGGAGCAACTTCTTAATTTCATAAAAGTCCTGGTCATCCAAAACGAATCCTTGTAAGCTACGCTGGCAAGTTGCGGAGAGATCGCGCACCATACTAAGCAAATACAGTAGCTCCTCGGCCATGTGTGGATCCTTTTTGAGATCATTACAGAGTTTTTCAAGGACGTCCAATTCTTTTTTCAGTTCAGCAGACTGTTCTGGCAAGTAAGCTATAGTTTTTCGGTGCCGAAGTCGGCCTAGAGGCGATACAGGTCGAATCTGTGACCAGATTTGATCGAAGCCTAGCTGACGCCGAGTCTCAGCATCAAGAAATTGCATCCACATCCTCCTTTTCTGGCACATAGCGGAGTCCTAAGGCTAAGTCAAGACAGGGAACTGGATACACGGCTCGACCAACGTCCACCAGCATTTGGATAGGATCAACGAAGCCATAACTACTGTTAAAGGGATTGACAGTAACAGCACAAACACTAATCGCGTCAAGAACTCTTAAGTCGATGTTTTGTGCAGCCAACCTCTGCAGGCTTTGTGGTCCAAGAAAGATGCTAGTGGGGTTTTGGGCCAGAAGCGTAAACGATGCTTCTTGAGATACTTGACCCATTATCTTAACCAACACATCATCTGAAAGCAACCCGCGCACATAAACTAGCTTCAACTCATGTGCAAGGGACTCGACAAGACCGCTCTCTAGTTCAAACTCAGAGTACTTGATGGCCTTAGGCACACCATCGTAAGAAAGGTATACCACTTTTACGTCCTCAGGCAATCCTCGCAGATACTGGTCAAGAGTGTGATGCTTAAAGGGCGGCAAGGTCAATAATGCGAAGTGGTGTCTCAACTTTTCTAGGAGCAAAAAACGATCCCAAGCCACTTCTGCGCCAACAGCAAGGATAGCAACATCCGTAACCAAGGGTGCCGAAAGCGAACGGCGATCAACTGCCCCATCTACCAAAAGCAAATCCACTTCAAGCCCATCTAGTTGCTTTTTAACCTGAGCCAACTCATGTGCTGTATTCGGACCTGCCAAGACAGTCTTCCCGAAACTTAGAGAACGGGCTAAGATGATTTCCCCTAGTGGTGTGTTGATCTGAGTAGTACCTAGGATCTCATAGTCCAGGCCACTTTCCACCAGCAGAGATTTCGCATTCGCGACAATCATCCCTGGATTGATCACAACCTGTGGTTTGTCATGGTGAAAGAGACTATCCCGTGCTTCCCCATCAAGACCAATAGTAGTCAAAGCCATAGTGAGACCCTGTTGCTGTGCTTCAGATAACAGTTGATTGAAAGTAAAGGTTTTACCGGTATTTTTTCCCATACCAATTACCGCAACAGATCGGTAATGGTTATTTAATACTTCTGCTAAGAGCACCCGTATCCCTCCTTACTTCAACCCAATATCCTATACATATACTTCGGAAAATAACTTGCGTAATTTTGAATTTTCACGGAGGACTTCTAGAGTGATGGCAGCATGGCTGTTTGTGTAGCCATTACCAATGAGCATTGTTACATCTTTACCAACGCCTTCAGCTCCTAAGGCGGCCGCGGTAAAACTGGTAGCCATACTGAAAAAATAGACAGTGCCACCCTCACGGGTACACAAAATAGAGGTCATTTCTGTCTGAGGAATATTCACGCAATTGATCGTTATGTCTGCAAGGCTTCCACAAGCAGACCACAAAGTTTGGAGACAG
Source organism: Bacillota bacterium (assembly GCA_012799255.1). The sequence goes on along the minus strand of JAAZLQ010000249.1, from coordinate 815 downwards.
TCCAGAGGTTTAGTAGCATCAACATCAAGAACCACGTCGGCCAATTCCAGGTCTTTGATGCGCTTAATCGCTGTCTCTCCATAGTCCATAGCGATAACACGCCCTGACACGCCAGCACGCTTTTTGGCCTCGTGGAGGCAGAGACAACCAGATTTGCCTCCTGCTCCCACAATCAGGACAGTATCTCCGGGCTTGACTAACTTGGCGGTTTGGGCAGGAGCACCCGCCACATCTAGAGCAGCCAAGGCAAGTTTTTGTGGTAGATCATCTGGCAATACTGCGTAGATGCCGCTCTCAAACAGCACCGCTTGGCCCTTGATGTCTACCTGTGCCGTATCCAGGTGAATTTCTTTTATCTCTTCAATGACTAACGGGGTCAAAGTCAAAGAAACTAAAGATGCGATCCGGTCACCAACCTTCAGATCCCTCTTGTCTTTCAAGAAAGAACCAATGGAGTTAACCGTACCAATGAACATTCCGCCCGACCCGGTCACGGGATTATGGTGTTTTCCCCTCTGCTTTACAATGTCCATCATTATCCCTGCAATCTTCCCTGGATCATCCCCTGCTTGTTTGCGGATTTGGGTAAAACTGGCAGAGTCAATATTCAGCGTTTCCACATCCAGTAAAATCTCATTCTCATGAATCTCCATTCGATTGTCAAGGCGCCGAGCCCCTTGTGGAAGAGAACCTTTCGGTTCTATCACTCTGTGAGAACCATATGGACAAGCTAAAGCCATTAACATATCTCCTTCCTTGGAAATTGTCATTTAAAGCGCACAAAGACACCAAAGGATTATTCCTCTGGTGCCTTT
>JAAZLQ010000066.1 GCA_012799255.1 Bacillota bacterium | reverse complement strand
GGCTCTTTATCAAAGAGCAGGTTATTTGCTGGACTATTTCAGGGAAGAGATGCAATTGAGCCAGGAATTTATAGAGCATTGCAAGAACCAGGTGGGAAAAGGTACTGCGTACTTGTTGGAAGAAGCGAAGCACCGAGGAGTATACGTAAGGAAGTGGGGATTGGTTGTACCAGAGGGATTATTCAAGTCTGATGAACACCCTGGTGATCAGTTTAGTTGAGCATAAATCTACCCAAAGTTCTAAGTTAGCGTAGCTAGGACTGTGGTTTTTATCGACAGATATATTGACAAATACATTGGTGGAAACTATAATTTAATTACCAGTATAGCGAACACTAACGATGACTAATAGAAAGAGGTGTGGCAAATGCTTGAGAAAGATATGCGGGATCTGATGGAGTCAATTGTCCCTATATCACGTTTTAATAAGGGTGAAGCAGGCAAGATTTTTGAAGAAGTAGCCAAGAGCGGGACCAAGATTGTTGTGAAGAACAACAAGCCAACCTGCGTTCTCATTGATCCCAAGAAGTATACAGAACTGATGGATATGATAGAGGATTTTCTATTACTTGCAGAAGCAGAAGAGCGTATGAAATCGTCTAAGCCATCCGATTTTGTTAGCCATGAAGATGTCATGAAAGAACTGGAGATTGATCAGGCAGAACTAGATGACATTGATGTGGAGATTGAGTGATGGCGTGGGACATCGTATATCACGAGATGGCTAGGAAGGATCTACATCGATTAGATAAAACCCAACGGACACAGGTGCTCAAGGCAATAGAGAAAGTTGCCCAGAATCCACTGCCCAATAATGAAGGTGGTTATGGAAAGCCTCTTGGTAACCGTGAGGCAGCGCAGCTCGCAGGCTATTGTAAGATTAAGCTACGGAAATCAGGGCTCAGGATAGTATACGGTATTGTCCGGGAACAAGAAATCATGACGATTGTAGTGATCTCGATCAGGAATGATGAGACGGTGTACAAGCTTGCGGAGCAGCGCATTAAACCGTAAAGTTGCTCTTGAGATCCGCTAGACCTAGAGCTTGATGACTATTTTGTCCTCAAATTGAAGAGTAGCAAGGATGCAGAAAACCCTGCGGATCAGCCATAATTGTTGATTCGTAGGGTTTTTAGACTACTAGAGCTGTGCGCCAAACCAATCCCTGAAACATTTTTTGAAAAGTTTTTCTAAAAGTGGAAAAATCCCCTTGCTTTTTTTTGAGCAATATAATAATATGTGATCAGATGAACCGAACACGTAATGATACAAGAGTCACTTTTCGAGTGTGTCCTTCAGGAGCTTTTGGTTACGCCTGTCGGTTACCGTATGCGCTCGCTACGTATAATCTCTGTGCGGGGACCTTCTGTGTATTTTTCGATGATATCGAGCATGCTTTGAAACCTTGTATCCCTTGACTCTAGACCGTATGCATCAAGTTTGGTTTCTATGGCTTCAACAGCCTCATTCATTTGCTGGATTGCCATTTTAAGAGTTTGTAGCTCTTCTTTGATTAGTTGTAATGGGGAGTTGGCGTCTGTATTGGAGAATCCATGAAATATGATGGTGTTAGGCTGACTTCGATTGGCACCCTGAATGATGGAGATGATTCCAAGATGTTGCCAGGTCTGAAATGCTCTCGTAACTGTTCCCAGTGCAACGTCCGCTTTTTGGGCCAAGTCACGATACGTAATGCTTAGTTTTCCCGGAGACAATGGTTCTGAGCTATCTTTTAGGTCTATAATCGTGGCTAGCACCTTTTTCTCCGATGGAGTGGCATCAATCTCGTCAAGAATATCTTCCAGTGTCATAGTCTGAGTGGTCACTTTTTTTAGCCCCTTTCTGAACCGAACGTGTTATGTGTCCAGAATACCACATCATTGAAGGCGAATCAAGTCTATTTTAACGTTCTGTCATACAGTCAAACAGGCAAAACATATTGAACCTTGACAACTGAATAGGGCACAGGAGGATTCGTCCCAGGCACGGGGTCGCGATGACAAATGTGTCAGCAGCACATTGCCTAATTGGCATGGGGCTGCAATTAATGAAGGCACTCTTGTAGCTCAAGAGTGGGAGAACGACAATTAATAAAACTGAAAAGAAAGGAAGATTGTCTAATGTTGAAAGGGAAAGATGGAATTGATGATGTGCAACAAACATTGATATCATTTTTAAGCGCTATTAAGGATTCAGAGGAAAAAGACAGGCCACATCTTGCGCTCGGCGCGTTGATGGGCCATAGCATCTTAGATCTCGACAGGTTTATTACGAATTACAACGAACCAGCCGGGTCAAGATGTGTCGGCGTTTGGCTGGAGGAAACTGGGGTCATTGATGTATGTAGGGACTATGCCGTTGCAGTACTTGATGCCCACAATTTTAACGTGAAATCGACGATTCGGCAGTTAATGAGACTTGGGTGGCTTGGTGTGACTGATATGGTGGATTTGGCGATTATAGATGGCTACGGTGAGCGAGACTCATTCCTGCGCATTTATCTTGATGTTGCCGTCAGTGATACGTACAACGACGGACAGGTACTAACTGATGATGGGAGTGTGGATCATTGAGAGCCGGACCCGCCCCATATAAGTATAGCACTAGAAGGTCGTTCAAGGTAGGTCAAAGTGCGTCTGGTAAGGCGTTCATCCTTGATAGGGTAGTTCCTGTGGATATACGTTATGACAAAATCATCCTGTCGAGTACCGAAGAGCTATTCACGGTTGTTCCTCGAAACAGTAAGCCCACTTCTCGTACAGTAGAACAAGCAAAGTTCCTCATGGCCGATAGCGGTCGGAAGTTAATCTACCGCAATATGATCAAAGATCCAGATGACAAAGCTACGATCTTGGCAAATCCTATGAGGCATCCAGTCTTGGCGGGACGTCCAATTCCCAAGGTTAAAGTCATCATTAACGTCAATGGTCGTAATCCAGCAGAAATACGAACGACACTAGAGAAATTCTTTCCCTATGATTGGGCACAGCTTCAGATCAACTATTGTGAAGTAGCTTGCGACTTCTTTTGGGAAGATTTCGATGCTATAGACAAGGGCGTATATACCCAGGGTCCTAGGAAGTTCAAAAGGATTGGTAGCACCAAGTACTATGGTGGCAGGCGCAGTAAAAACCGCCTTTGCCTCTATAATAAACGCGCAGAATTGATCGTTCATGGACAAGGCGATCCTGGGCAGCCTATTACGAGATTAGAATTCCGTAGCAACATTCCAGCCAAGGAACGACCAGGTGTGGAGGAGTGGCTAGACGGTAGATGGATACCTAACGCCTTTGCCAAAACGGTAGTGGCTGATATCCAGAAAAGATGGACTGGCATCAAGGATCAGGAGTGGAGTATGATTCGCCGGCACGGTATTTCTTCTACTCTTAGATCAAGCAAAATCTCAGGATACAGAAAGCGCAAAATTAAGGAAATAGCCTTTGCCCACCAGCTATTCTCCATCCAGGATATGGTGAAATCAGTTCTCTCTATCTGGCCTCAGCGGTATCTGGAGGCGTACAGGCCGGTTAATGCCTATACAGGCAAATATACAAATCTTCATGGGCCGTACGCAAGCGTTAGACGTGGACAAGACAATGCTTGGAAATCCAGTTGCCAAGCAGGGTAAAAATAAAAATTAGGAGTGTGATCTAAATGATCGAATTGTTAAATCATTGTATTGAACTGCATAATCCGACTGATGCAGAGAGAAAAGTCTTGAAGGTACTAATGCGCTCAGTAGATTTCAAAGAAGAGGATTATTGGGACACTGGTGTCGTAGATATGAGTCTCCCTCAGCTAGCCAAAGAAGCTGGGGTATCCCTCTGGGAACTCATCAGAGCCCTCTTTTTCTGGCAGAGCGTCGCGCTCATCTCAATAGACGTCGGAAGAGAGGAAAATGATGATATTATTCTTTTTTGTCAACCCTATGCTTTCATTGAGGCTACAGGAATGTTTGAGGCAGGTAATGAGTCTAACGACGAACTAGAGTCAGAACGAGGATATCAAGGTTTCTTGCTTGTGGACTTAGATACAGGTTCCACAATTTACAGTCCGAGGGAATGTATGTAACGTGATTCTGCGATTATGGTCCCATTTCAAGCGGTATCGAGTAGAATCCTAGTTCTTTTCGACAGTAATTAGCGCAGTAGTCGACTAGATTATTGGCTTAAACTAGGTACTCTGGCGTCTCCAGGCTGGAAAAGCACTGCCTAGCGATAAGGATGGAGAGTTTTGGACCATAATCCAGGTCTGGAGGCGCTTTTCGCAATTCAGTTCAGAATCCGCGGTGAATGAATAACCCGTATAGCTGGATTAATATTCAGCCTCCAGGCATTCTGTTACCATCGAGTTTCGTCAATGGCGATCGAATTTTTACGGGGATATAACAGTCCATTAGTCACTAAATTTCGACCCTAATAGCAGCATAAAAATAAAAATTGTGAAAGGTATGATTGATAATGAGAGCGTTTAACATTTATATTTCTATGCAACAGAATTTTGACTACGACTATGCGGTTGTGGCTGGTAATGGTATTATTACAGACTACAATGGAGTCATTGAAACAAGGTACTCTTTGGACAAAGAGTACGGATGCGCGACGTTGATAGAGTTAAGGACACTTCGTCATGGATTACAGATTTGCGGTGGCCTTCAACCGATAGCGATATCCGTTTACTCTTCCAATTTAAACATCATTGAGCAGCTGCGAGGAACAAAAACTAAAAGAACGACGGACTTGGTTTCGGCCTACTCAGAGATAGAGGATCTCCTCGGGAAGCTAGATGTGCCCGTTCACTTTCAGTGGATACCAAAAAACACAATGCCTACGTGGGCAAGCTACTTTCGCCAAAGCGATGAGGGAGGGTTACTCTATGCATAGTAGCAATCGCCTGTTTCTAACCGTATCGGAACTTACTCAATTACTCCGGATTGGCAGATCGTCTGCGTACGAACTCTGCAACAGTAATCAGTTCCCAGTCCTTAGAGTCGGTAAGAGCATCAGGATTCCCAAAAAGGGGCTTCAAGACTGGATCGATGAACAGGCACAGCAGAAATGCTCGTAAGTACTACAGGTCCGAACAAAGTTTCGTAAAATGAACAGGTATTGATGGGTAGGATAGAGAAAATAGCATTATAGGCTTGTGCTTTAGGAGGTGAATTGGGGGCACAAGCAGCTTGCCCATCAAAAGGAAAGGAGAGAAATAATTGAGAGGACATTTAACAAAGCGCGGAAAGAGTTCTTGGAGCATTGTCCTTACCTTGGGTCGGGTCATTGATCCTAAGACAGGCAAGAGCAAACCGAACCAGAAGTGGATTACGGTGCAGGGTACCAAGAAGCAAGCTGAGGAAAAAATGAATGAGCTTATCTACGAATACAACAGAGGTGAGTTCGTGGAGCCAAGTTCGATTACAACAGGAGAGTGGCTGGAGAAATGGATAAAAGTCTATGTAGCTAACAGCACCAAGAAGGGTGTCCGGACCAGGGAAACTTACACTAGCGTAGTTAGAAGGCATTTGATCCCTGCTTTCGGCAACATTCCTTTGCAGAATCTGACTGCCAGCCACATCCAATACTACTACAACACGTCAAAGCTTTCGTCAAGTACACTAGAGCAACATCACGCCATCCTGCACCAGGCACTCAAGGTTGCCAGCAGAAACGAGAGGTTGATGAATGTCAATCCAGCAGAGTTGGTGGTGGAGAAGCCCGTGGCTGAGAAAAATCTAGACATGGAAGTATGGACCCAAGATGAGGTTCGCCGTTTTCTAAAGGCAGCTAGAGAAGCAGGACTGCAATCTGAGGCCTTCTACACATTGACCATAGAAAGTGGGATGCGTAGAGGCGAAATCTGCGGGCTTAAGTGGGAAGACGTAGACCTTGCGGGAGGAAAGGTTTCCGTGAAAAGGACACTATTAAAGGCAGGCTCAAATCCGGAGACTGGACCACCTAAGTGTGGACGTGGCCGAGCCATAGCCATCTCGCCACAGACGGTTGCACTTCTCAAGAGGCACAAGGCTGAACAGAATGCACTAAAGCTAAGACAAGGAGAAGCTTACGCCGACAAAGGTTTTGTGTTTACCAAGGATTCAGGTGATCCAATCCAGATGAACAATTTTGGCCAGCGGAGCTTTGCTGATCTCATCAAGGAGGCTGGGGTCAAAAAAATCCGTTTTCACGACTTGAGGCATACCTGTGCTACCTTGCTCCTAGAAGCCGACACGCATCCTAAGGTGGTCCAGGAACGCTTGGGTCACGCGAACATTTCATTGACTCTTGACACCTATTCACATGTGAGCCCAACCATGCAAAAAGGCGCCGCCCAATTTCTCGGCAACGCCCTCCAAATCTAAGTATATGGTTGGTTCCAAACTTCAATTTCTAAACCTCGTTAAATCTGCTTGATTAGCAAATGATTAGCAAACGCCCTCATTAATTTATATAAGCCCAGCTAAAAAAGGCAATAAAAAGCAATGGTGCCGAAGG
>JAAZLQ010000145.1 GCA_012799255.1 Bacillota bacterium | reverse complement strand
TCAAAATCGTTGTAACGAACCGCCATTTGTGGTATAATACCGTATGAGCCGGCCCCGTAGCTCAGGGGATAGAGCAACGGTTTCCTAAACCGTGTGTCGGACGTTCGATTCGTCTCGGGGCCGCCATCTAATATCGATGAATAAAGAGTTTAAAGCCAGTACCCCTAGTGGGTATACTGGCTTTTTGTCATTTTACTGCAATTTTTACTGTAAACTCTCTTGAAGTTTGGCCAAGTGGCCTAATAGAGGTGAGAAGAAAAGTCATGTGGCAAGAACCCTTTACTTTACAGTCTTTTAAATAGGCGGATTGCTTTTCGCTGGTGTATTAATCGATTCGCCCTTGACATTGACTTGTCTTGCCAACTGTACAGTCATCAACACCACAATTACTGATGACAAAAGAGTTCTTAGAAGGCTCTGGGAGCCCACCGCTTGAATCCAGAAATGCTCAGTTGCCATCTATAGCAACTCCTGTTTGTGGAAGCCTGTACAGTCACTGTTGTGACCGAAAAAAGATTGGCGACCCGACTTGTTATCTCCACGCCATATGGGTATCGAGGCGAGGTAAACATGTGTTTGTGCTAACGAGCCCCTGCACATTGAGCTGCTCCAGAGGCCGCCCCCGAGACTTTTCTAGTTCATACCTAGATGTTCAAAGTAATGCAACGTCGCTTCTTCGGGATAACGCCTATCTTTAGAGTGGCATTCCTCGCCATCGTCTTTTCACGTTGTTTTTTCAACACATAAAGTGACATCTTTGGCTAGTATTTTCCAGACCATTCTATTCAATATAGTAAAATATGTAAAGGCCAGCAGGATTTTCACCAATTATCATGAAAAATATGATTTGCTGGACATGTGTTCCTTGGCTTAAGCGAGCTGCATGTACTCGGAGTAAGTAGTGACAATGTGGGAAGGGGATGGATATGAGGGTTGATGGATTGTGACCTAGGTGGATAGTACTACTTCTAGTCGGAGTTCTGCTGTTGACAGGTTGTATGGGTGGGGGAAAAACAGGTAGATCGAACTATACAGCTAGAGGGCGAGTTACGGATCTGGAGGGTAAGGGAGTTTCAGGCGTTACTTTGTTGATTAGTGGTCAGGTCAATCACGTGGTAACGAGCGATGAAAACGGCAATTGGATAGCAACCGATCTTAGTGGTAGCACTATTGTGACACCCAAGAAGGTGGGGTGGACTTTTGACCCTCCTAGCAGATCCTTTTCTTCTGCAAAGACGGAACAGAATTTCACCGCAGTCGATGAGAATGAAGAATATGACGGCCAAGAAGCTCGTATAAGTGGTACGTTTACTCACGGTATGGGTCCTGCTAGCCTTGGTGGAAGCTGGGAATCCCATGAGCTATGGGTTGTACCAATCATCAAGGGGAATGATGCATACATTCGGCCAGGTACGGTGGCAAATCGTGCAACGAAGTTCCCGGTATCTCCCGAGGGGTATTTTCGAGTAGATATTGCAGAGGTTCCAGTACACTTGTCCGATGACTTTGTTCTGCTTTTGATGGATCCTACTAAGGAAGCACGAAAAGACCAGGTCATTGCTTTCGTATCTGTTACCCTAGATGAGAATCGCAATGCAATTATGCTTCCTCTAGACAGGCTTCAGGGGGCACTAGATCTCGGAATCCTTGTCATCGAGCATGACGTTGCTAGCTCATCGCGTACATTGGCGGACAATGCCCATGCTTTTTCTGGCATTGATGTAGAAGACCTACTAGCAATGGCTAACTTTACTAATTTTGGAAAACTCGTTGTCAATGATTATATAAACTACTACGACTCTTCGATTAATTACAGTTCATCGGTGATCTTGGGATACTCAGCACCTCGGGAAGATGTGCTAAACCAATCCGTTGATGTTGGTGACTTTGTGCCTATTAATGTAACAGTTTATTTCTATACAGGGTATCGCAATGAACTCTACCGATTTATCTCTCCTAGCGGTATTCGTCAAGAGCGTGGAGGTAACATTGGCCCGCAAAGTGCAGCAAAATGGACGCTATCTATTTCAAGTGCGCATGACATCGAATCAGGTTGGTATCAAGTGATCAACGATAATACTAATCAGGTTCTTGCCGAATTTGATTTGGCATTATCCATTATCAAGGACTCCTATGGCGAACCCGTCGTTCCCAAACCTCTCATTGTCATGGATACAAATGATCAAGATGAGATTATTGGGATGTGGTTTAACTGGGTGGTTGAACAAGACGGGCATGTATCCCCTCTTGATCCATCGATTGCGGATAGACTTATCGATAGAAAGACCTTTTACATTGATTACCCCGACTCTACTTTTATGTTCGATAGATCTTCTGGTGGACAACCGAGTATGAGCGGTGATTTTGATTATGTGACATTTGATCGACCTTGGACCTGGGAATCTGGCAGAGTAGGTATAGGTTTCCGGTTTGGTGCTTATCGTGTCAGTCATATTTTTCGGGATCTATCGAGATAATGGAGTAGTACTGGCTAAGATGATAGAATTTAATATCATGGATAAGGCTGATTGCAAAACGTTTTGGAGGAAATAATGCTGTAAGAACTTAAGAACTGCGGGTCCCTAATGACCCGCTTTTTTTGCGCTCATGTATAGTTTACGTAGACTTGATATTCACAGGTGGTGACCTTTACACAGCCTCCTTATACTAAGAAGTGAAGATACAAACTAAAGGAGGAAATTTTTCGGATGAAGAAGTCTCTTAGTGTTTTGTTAATCGTTGGAATTTTAATCGCATCCATGAATATTGTTGGTTTTGCCTTTGATTCGAGCCGGTTGATCGATGTTATCTCCCGTGAAGCAGGTTCTGGTACCCGCGGCGCATTTATTGAGCTCTTGGGAATTGAAGCTAAGACCGATGCGGGAACAGTTGACCGCACCACCATCGAAGCCATTATTGCAAATGGTACAGACGTTGTTCTCGCATCTGTTGCTAACAATCCCCATGCTATTGGCTATATCTCCCTGGGGTCTTTGGATAGCCGTGTGAAAGCCCTTAATGTTGATGGCGTAGCACCAACTCAAGAAAACATTGCTGAAGGAAAATACAAGGTTGCCCGCCCATTTAATATCGCTTTTAAAGATGGTTTGAGTGCTGTTGCCCAAGATTTCGTGGATTACATTATGAGTGCAGAAGGACAAGCCATTGTATCTGGAAGCTATATTCCAGTCGTTAATGGCGAGCCCTTTGTCACCGACAAACCATCTGGTCGAGTGGTTGTGGCCGGTTCCACATCTGTCTCACCTCTTATGGAAAAGCTGCAAGAAGGCTATGCTAAGTTCAATCCAAATGCAATCATTGAAATCCAATCTAGTGGTTCAAGTGCTGGTATGATTAGTGCCATCGAAGGAACCAGTGATATCGGAATGGCTAGCCGTGAGTTAAGCGCTTCTGAGCAAGGACTTTTAAACTATCTGGTCATTGCCCAAGATGGTATCGCAGTTATCGTCAACAATGACAACCTGAAAGATAATGTTACAGCCGAAGAACTTAGAGACATCTATATCGGCGAAATCACTCGTTGGTCATTCTAAACATGAGAAAATGAATAGTCTGGGGAGAGAGTCGATGAAAATTAACACAGAAAAATTGATGCATGCCGTATTCTTCATAACAGCCCTTGTATCAATTCTAGCGGTAGCGCTTATATGCGTCTTCTTATTCATCAATGGAATTCCAGCGATGCGTGAGATTGGATTTCTCGATTTTCTCCTTGGTCGCCTCTGGGCACCCATGAACTCCCCACCATCATTTGGGATTTTCTCGATGATTGTGGGAAGTATCTATGTTACAGCGGGAGCCATCATTATCGGGGTTCCCATTGGGGTCTTAACGGCAATTTTTTTGGCCAAGTATTGTCCGCCCCATTTTTATCGAATCATTAAGCCAGCAATTCAGCTTCTAGCTGGAATTCCATCGGTGGTCTATGGCTTTTTTGGACTGATGGTGATTGTGCCCTTTGTTCGGGCTAATTTTGATGTTTCGGGCTATAGTATCTTATCCGCCTCGATCCTGCTTGGAATCATGATTCTACCAACTATTATTGGAGTGAGTGAATCGGCCATTCGTGCTGTTCCAGGCGAATATTACGAAGGGGCAGTTGCCCTTGGAGCAACCCATGAAAGGGCAGTTTTTGCCACGGTGATCCCAGCTGCCATCTCAGGAATCCTAGCCTCTGTTATTTTAGGCGTTGGTCGGGCTATTGGCGAAACCATGGCTGTGGTCATGGTGGCAGGTAATCAGCCACGGGTGCCGAGCAGCATTTTGCAAGGGGTGAGGACCATGACCACCAATGTGGTTTTGGAAATGGGCTATGCCTATGGTCTCCACCGGGAGTCCCTGATTGCAACGGCTGTTATTCTCTTTGTCTTTATCCTAATTATTAATCTCTTGTTCTCGGTTTTAAAAAGGAGGATGAACTATGGAAACTAAAGCAAAAGTCACCCTAGAAGTCATCTTCCGGCATCCTTTTTCCCTTTTGCTAAGAGTTGTGGTGATTGTCTCAGCCCTATTTACCCTAGGTGCATTACTTTTTCTATTGGCTTACATCATCATAAATGGAGCACCCCATCTGAAACCATCCCTCTTTGCTTGGGAGTATAACACAAGTAATGTATCGTTAATGCCAGCCCTTATGAATACCCTCATTGTTGTAGGCATCTCCCTGATTGTAACTGTTCCCTTAGGGGTTTTTTCCGCGATCTATCTTTGTGAATACG
>JAAZLQ010000325.1 GCA_012799255.1 Bacillota bacterium | reverse complement strand
TCGGGCGGTATTCACTTGATGTTGAGGGACTTGCTTATGCCGGGGGTGAGTGGGATTCGGAAAAATATAGGACTTTTGTCCCAGACAAGGACAACGTCCTCCCCATCTGCGATGATGAATATTTCGATGACGATATTTTGGGGCGGTTTGTGGAATTCGTCCGTGTGGTTTATGGAACTGAAACTTTAGAGGAAAACTTAAAATTCATTGCCGATGCTCTAGGAGGCAAGGGTACACCGCGAGAGGTTATTCGTAATTATTTTCTCAATGACTTCTACAAAGATCACTGTAAAACCTATCAAAAACGTCCGATTTACTGGCTATTCGACAGTGGCAAGAAGAACGGTTTTAAAGCACTTATCTATATGCATCGATATTCGCGTGATCTGCTCGCCAAACTGCGGACGGATTACGTCCACGAACAGCAGGAGCGTTATCGCACGCAGCTATCACACATCGTATCCGCTCTTAACAATGCAACAGGAGCTGAACGCGCGAAGCTCTTAAAACAGCAGAACAAGCTGACAGAACAACTGAAGGAAATTACTGTTTTTGAGGAAAAGGTACATCATCTCGCCGACCAGAACATCGAGATTGACCTGGATGATGGTGTGAAAAAGAACTACGAGATTTTTGCCGATGTTCTGGCGAAGATATAAGGGGTGAATGAATTTGCGCGGATACAACACGGTTGAGGAATTGTTGAATGCACCAGAAGGTGAGAATTTAGAATTCAAGGAAGCAAAAATACGTTTTGATTTCAACGAAGCCACCAGATACTGCTGTGCCCTGTCAAACTGTGGTGGCGGGAAGCTCATTTTGGGTATAACCAATGATCGGCCGCGTAAAGTGGTAGGTAGTGAGGCGTTTGCTCAACCTGAACGAACACGAAGAGGTTTAATGGATAGGTTGCGTATCCGCATTGATTTTGAAGTATTGGAGTACCATGGAAAGCGTATACTTATATTCGATGTTGCAAGCCGACCTGTAGGGTTACCTGTTCAGGCTGACGGTACTGCTTGGTGGCGTGATGGCGATAGTCTTATTCCCATGCCGGAAGATGTGCGTCGTAGAATTTATGCGGAAACGGGTTTTGATTTTTCAGGAAGCATTTGTTTGGGAGCAACCATTGACGATCTAGACGAAGCGGTTATAAATGTTTTTCGCGATAAATGGATAGAAAAAAGCGGTAATAAGCGATTAAAAAACTTAACCACAGAGCAGTTGCTTATGGACTGTGAAGCGGTTTCAAAGGAAGGTGTAACTTATGCAGCTCTCATACTATTCGGGAAACGCACTTCTCTTGGCAAGTACCTTCCGCAGTCAGAAATAATATTTGAATACCGTTCATCTGATGCTTCCGGTCCCGCACAGCAACGTGAGGAGTTCCGAGTTGGATTCTTTTCATGTTATGAGCGTATTTGGGGGCTTATAAACTTGCGAAACGATAAGCAGCATTACCAGGAGGGTTTCTTTGTCTTTGATATACCAACGTTCAATGAGCGTGTTGTACGTGAAGCCATCTTAAATGCTGTTAGCCATAGAAATTATCAATTGGTAGGCAGTATCTTTATTAGGCAATACAGAGACAGACTTGTTGTGGAAAGCCCTGGCGGGTTACCAAACGGTATTACACTGAATAATATCCTTGATCGTCAAGCTCCTCGCAACCGCCGTATCGCAGAGATACTAGCCCTATGTGGTTTGGTAGAACGTTCTGGTCAGGGAATGAACATTATGTATGAATTGAGCATCATGGAGGCAAAACCGCTTCCTGATTTTAGCGGAACCGATGAAACCTTTGTTTGTATCACTTTGAATGGATTAGTACTGGATAAAAAGATGTTATCCCTTATTAATAAAATTGGTAACGATCGCCTGGAACATTTGGCGACGGACGATTTTCTAGTAATTAATGTGCTTTATTTCGACCAGAAGCTACCAAAGAATCTGCGTGCACGGTTAAAAAAGCTTATTGACTTGGGTATTGTTGAACATGTTGGTCGAAATAAATACGTACTCGCCCGCAGCTTATACGAAGCCACGGGAAAATCTGGCGTTTATACTCGAATTGTCGGCTTGGATCGAGATACGAACAAGCAATTAATCCTTAAGCATATTAACAAGAATGGTAGAAAAGGTACTCCGTTAAAGGAGTTGCAACAGGTTTTGCCGAGTCACTCAAGGAGTCAGTTGCAAGTTTTGCTTAGGGAGTTAAAAAACGATAAACTGATTTATGTAATCGGAAAAACCTCGGCAGCACGCTGGTTTACTTATTAAGTTAAAACTAAACTTGCAACTGATTTGCAACCAACTTGCGACTAACTTGCAACTTATAACTATAAATTTGCAATAAAAATACTAATGACGGAGGCATGCGATGCTATCAGAAACCATAAAACAAAGACTCGCGGATCGATTTGCCGCGCCGTTACCCGAATTTCATAAACGCCGAATAGTATTCTGGCATGACGAGGATGGCGAGTTTGTGAATGCGATTGATGAACTGGAACTGCCGGGCGTGAATATTATCAAGCTCACAGGCACAAACAACTTCGCTGTTAAGAAGCTGCTTTCAACCGACGATCTTTTAGGCAATTATCTTGTCTACGATCCGTTAACATATGAAAAGGACCAGCATGATGATTGGTTGCTCGATATAAAGTTATACAGCGAAGAGTTCCGCGCAGATCTTGTGTCACTACAAATGGAGGAACTGTTTGTTGAGCCGTCTTCTGCTATGCGAAAAACGATGAAACTGTATGCCAAATTCCTCGATAACAAAGAACGCAAGGCTAAACTGCGCCGTATCGGGCGTACATATCAAACACCGCTCCAACTGCACATTGATATAATGGCAGTGTTGTGTGGCCTGAACGGCGGTTCAGCTCAGGATGTCATTATCGCCGTGTTGACAGCGGGCTTGGAGAAAGAAAACAATGATGCGCTTATAAATATAGAAAAGTTCGGTAACATTGATGCGTTTTGGCAGCTTGTGCAAAAGTTCACAGGCTACGTATATGCGGAGGATCGCCCGCTTTCAGATCTTGCTGCACATATTCTCATCACAGCCTTATCACAGACGATGCCAGCTTCCGCTATGCGTGGCTTGGAACGTTTTATTTCCGATCCCTGCAAGGCATACTGCTATCAGCTTGTGCACGAGTGGCAGCGTGGTGACGAAAGTGAAACCCTGATTGATATTTGCCGCTATGTTGAAAATGAACTGCGTCTTACTGACCGATTTGATAAGATTGAGGTAAGTACTCTTTTAAAGAGCGATACATTCCCGGCAATCAATGAAAGCATACTAAAGCGTTATTTAATTGAGGTTGGTGAAAATGTTATTAAAGCTGAGGACATCATCAATGCGGTAGAGAATCGCCGTACAGCCGCTTGGTATTCAATAACCGAGGATTATTTAGAAAGCCTTTATTATATCGCCAAGATGCAAGAATTCTACCTTGAGCATATTGATGGATTCCATATTGTCGAGCCTCCGAATATATGGAAACTTTATACGACTGATGCTTACGAGATGGATAGTCATTACAGGCACCTCCACATACATTTTGGCAACACTCTTAAATATCCAAACACCCTTTTGGAGGATGCTTTGAAAAAATGTTCTGATGTGGTAGAGAACTTATACTGTGAGTGGTTCTTGAAGCAGCTCACTTTAACTTGGACACAAGCAATAGCGAATGATTTGGATTCGCTCGGCTATGTTTCAGAGATAAATGAACAACGTAGATTCTACAATCGTTATGTTTCTCCTAATGTGAGCAAAGGTAACCGTGTTTATGTGATTATTTCAGATGCTTTGCGCTATGAGGTAGCAGCCGAACTAACCGAAGCTCTTGGTCATAACACTAAGGGTAAGGCAACACTGGAATCGGTGCAAGCCATCTTCCCAAGCATAACGAAGTTTGGTATGGCAGCGCTTCTTCCCGGTAAAGAAGTGTCGATAAATGACAAAATTGATGTATTCGTAGATGGCAAACCTACCGTCAGCACAATACAACGCGGTGCTATACTAAACGAAGCAAACCCTGACAGTGTAGTTGTTAACTTTAAAGAATTGCTTCAGATGAAAAAACAGGAACGGCGTGATTTGGTTGCCGGTAAGGATATCGTCTATATATACCACAATGCAATAGATGCTATAGGAGATAAATCTTCCACTGAAACAAAGGTATTTGAAGCATGTGATACGGCGATCGATGAATTGACAGCTGTTGTCAAGATAATTACAGGTGATTTGAGCGGTGTCAACATTTTCATTACAGCCGATCATGGCTTCTTGTACACCTACAAACCGCTGGAAGAGAGTAAAAAAATCAGTCGTCAAACCTTTGGTGGTGAAGTGTACGAGCTTGGCAGACGATATGCGCTTACTGCTACAGATACTACTGCTGACTACGTGCTTCCCGTAAAAATGGAGCAGACAATTGGAGGCATTACTATGAAAGGCTATGCTCCCCAAGATACCGTCCGTATCAAGGTGCAAGGTGGAGGAGAGAACTATGTTCATGGTGGAATTAGTCTGCAAGAGATGGTTGTTCCTGTCATAGTTTATAAAGGTATGCGAGCAGGTTATAAAAAGTATGTTGAGGTACAGAATCCAGGGCTTTCGCTTATTTCTGAAAGTCGTAAGGTATCAAATTTGATGTTTTCACTAGACTTTCTGCAAAAGCAGCCTGTGGGTGAAAAGGTGCAGCCTTGCAATTATAATATGTATTTTACAAACGACG
>JAAZLQ010000183.1 GCA_012799255.1 Bacillota bacterium | reverse complement strand
TTTCGTCATATTGGTCGCATTTTTGTGACCCATGGCGAAAAAGAAAGTAGCCATGGTTTTGCTGAGTTGCTCCAAAAAGAACTGAAGGTGCCTGTGGTGGTTCCGAAACTGGATGAGAGTTTTGAGTTTAGAGGGTCCGATGCGGTTAGCACTTGGGATAGTCAGTACGAAAGATTCTCGGTCACAGATGATTTTGCTGGTGCTATTCAAGTGGCAGTGGGGCAGGAGATGCGATTCCGTGGTGCCTATGGCATGGCTAACAGACGCTTTGGGATCAAGAATAACCTCTACACTGCCTTTAATCTGGGCTCGATGAGGGAGTTTTTCGCTCAGGTTGCCTTGGCTCGCCTACTTGTCCAGGGCAAGCTGGTTAGGGAACTAGTAGGGGAGTTTAGCGCAGAACCTATTTGGGAAGAGCGATTGGAAGAACTCACCGGACAAGCTCCTTGGAATGTGGTCAGTCAAGAGGTTCTGATTCCGGGTGAAATGGGTCAATCTGCATATTATTTTCTAGATCAGCTGCCCGCTTCTGCTGCTAGCGGTTATACCACAACGAAAAGTGGTCAAATGGTAGAAAACATTTATGCTATCTTGGGCGAGAGCTTGACTCCTCAGCTTTTTTCTACTGCTCCAGATCTAACCCGGTTGTGGAAACTCTTGGCGCAAGGGGAGTTTTTGCCACGGGAGATAGTTGATGCTCTCTTAGCCCCCTACTGGGACGGACTGCAGCAGATCTATAAAATCGAAGGTAGAGCACCGGGAGCCCAAGTGGTTTTTGGTGGCAATTTGCACACTCCCCTAGTTGTTACAGTACTTAGTAATGGTGAACATGGGGTGCTTGCTGCCTACGAACAGTTGGTCAGGATCAATCAAGGGTAGGTGAATTTAGTGGCAGTACATTTAGGCAATGATTGGGATCAACTCCTAGGGGATGAGTTCGAGCAAAGCTACTATCAAGAGTTGAGGCAGTTCTTAATCCGGGAGTATCAAAGAAGAACTATATATCCAGATATGTTCAAGATTTTCGAAGCACTTAAACGCACATCTTACCAACAAACCAAGGTAGTTTTATTGGGGCAAGACCCCTACCATGGACCTGGTCAAGCACATGGGCTGGCCTTTTCAGTGCCCAAGGGTGTGGCGCTACCCCCGTCCTTACGCAATATCTTTCAGGAATTGAGCAAGGATCTAAATATTTCCTTGCCTCGCCATGGCTGCTTGGAGACCTGGGCTGACCAGGGTGTCTTACTCTTGAACACTACGTTAACGGTGCGGCAAGGTGAGGCCGGATCCCACCAAGGTCAGGGGTGGGAAAAATTTACCGACAGGGTTTTACAGCTTCTAAATAGTAAGACAAGCCCAGTGGTTTTTTTACTCTGGGGTAGACATGCTCAAAGCAAGGAACGGCTGATCACAAATAACCAACATCTGGTGCTAAAAACTGTGCATCCAAGTCCCTTGTCCGCTCACCGTGGGTTCTTTGGTTGTTCCCACTTTTCCAAAACCAATGACTTTCTCCTAAGTACTGGGCAAGAACCCATTAACTGGAGCATTTCCTAAAAGGGGTGCTGGATTGAAAAGGTATTACATAGTTCCCTTATTACTAATCTCATTACTCTTGGCAGGTTGCCTGTTTTCCAAAAAGGGACCTGAATCACTAGAACTCTCGGTGGAGTTAAGGGGAGAGCTAGCAGAGCATCAGGAGATCATCATTGTAGGCGCTGGCGGGAGAACCCTGCTCGTGGATTTGGGCGCCCAAAAAGTTGGATCACTTTCTCTAAAGCCAGGCTCTTGGCATCTTTCTGCCTTGTCTCGTAACGGTGAGGGAATGGTGATTTCTCACACCAAGAGTGAGGCAGCGGTCAAGGGTCGTGGTAAAAGGGTTGTGGCTTTAGAACTCGTTCCGACTAGCCAAGAAACAACCGCGGTCCGACCCGAAAATCTTTCTCATACTTGGCATCCTGAGGGCGGAATGCACTTTAGTTGGGAATATGTAGGTGAGGCGGAGGGGAGCTGGGAGCTCTGGATTCGCAAGCTAGATCAGCCCTTGTGGGAAAGGGTAGAAGAGGTGCCGGCTAGTGCTAGGAGTATCAGTTATGCCTCTACTAATGTCCAAGATTATCTCTATGGGATCCGCTTTGTTCCGGATGGGGGGCAAGGCGCCGTTTGGGCAAGTCAACTTGAGCGCCTCCCGGTGGGCTTTGTGGAGCTATCTTGGGATTTCAGACACGAATTTCCCAATGTGCCTTTTCTCCAGCTGAGTTCAGCCCTCTTATTTGATCCGATCGTCGATGATAGTTACACTGATTTTGTGGCCCATTTCAGAACAGCTGAGTCGTTTGCTAGACGCCACGAGCTGGTAGCTGAACTGGGCTTAGAGATTAAACGGGAACTTCCATCGCTCTTGGCTGCCTTGGTTGAACCGGGTTCCACAAGCACCCGTTCTTTAGAAGAGTGGTCTTTTTATGAGGATCATAACTTGTTTTTAGAGCCGAACCGGATCGTAGTAGTAACCTCGGTAGTTAACCCCTCGGCGTGGGCTCCCTGGTACTTAGAATATGCGAGAATCTCGCAAGCCCAGAGCATTACCTCTGGGGACCAAGCGGTACGGATTGCAGTCTTGGATACGGGGCTTAATCCACAAGAACTTGGAAAAGGTGTGAACATCTTACCCGGTTACAACTTTATTTCTAATAATCCAGATACTAGCGATGATGATAAACGCAGTCCCCTCCACGGTACGAGAATTACTCACTCGATCACTGAGGTGATCCCCACTGTAAGTATTCAACCGGTGAAGGTTTTGGATGGAAGGGGCTATGGGAGAGACTTCCATGTCGCTGAAGGTTTGCTCTATGCAGTCGGCTTACATGACTTTATTCCTAACCCCACTCCAGCCCAGATCCTCAATCTATCTCTAGGACAGTCTGGTGTCACAGAACTACAGCGCCAGGTGGAAATGGTGACTAGTCAGGCAGGTGCCTTAATTATTGGTGCTTCGGGCAATACCCCAAGCGGAGTATACTCTCCAGGCGTGTTTTATCCCGCTGCCTATTCAGAAGTTGTGGCAGTGGGCGCGATTGCGCCCCATCCCATTACTCCTCAGCGGGCGTACTATTCCCATTATGGGCCAGAACTTGATCTGGTCGCGCCTCCCACTCGCTGGGAAGGGACGTCCTTTTCTACCGCGCTAGTATCTGGCGTGGCAGGCTTAATGCTAGCAAATGGAGTCCCCACTTGGGAAATACGAGAGAGCCTGCGGCGTACTGCCATTGACCTTGGTCAACCTGGCTTTGACTGGGAACATGGCTATGGATTAGTAAATGCCCATTGGGCTGTGCTAGGCATCTCAGATGTGGTAGTGGAGCTGCGGACTCGAGGTGGTCAAGACATTGTTAAAGAAGAAATTCCCCTTGAGCAGAACTCTCGACGGTTGTCGCTTGCTCCAGGGGAGTATGAATTACAAATTTGGGTGAATCTGTCGGACGGCGAGTGGCCAACAACAGGCGATTACCTAGCCACAGCCAATCTCACCGTGGTAGATGGTAAGGAACACAAGGAAAAACTCACCTTAACCGAGCTTAAGCAGTAATCTCATCGTCTTCTTGCGCTTCACTTACTAATTTGTCAGCTAGTGATTTGGTGGTGGCCAAGCCTAAGTTACGGAGGCTTTCTGCCCGAGAAACCAAGTTGCCTTTACCGGTTTTGAGCTGATTGAAAGCCTGGTTATAGGCGTTTTGGGAACGTTCTAAATGGCGCCCCACATCTTCTAGGGAACTCACAAAACCAACGAACTTATCATAAAGGGCTCCCCCTTGCCGGGCAATTTCCAGAGCATTTTGGGTTTGCTGGGCTTGCTGCCAAATATTGGCGATAATCCAGAGGGTGGCCATAAGTGTTGTTGGGGTGGTGAGCACGATTTTGCGATCCCAGGCATATTGGAACAAACTAGGCTCACTCTGTAAAGCCAAAGCATAAGCCGGCTCTAAGGGCATAAACAGAATGACAAAATCCGGGGAGTTGATCCCGGTTTGCTTTTGATAATGGCGTTCCCTGAGCCCATCAATATGGGCCTTCACGGAACGGACCAGCTCCTTTGCTAAAACCTTTTGCTCTGAAACGTCCTGACTGGCTAGATGGCGTTCATAGGCTACAAGCGAAACCTTGGAGTCAATAATCAAGTGGCGCTCTTCTGGCAGGATGATAACTACGTCAGGGCGGATTTTTGTTCCGGTCGCGCTCCTTAGATCCAAACCTTCCCCTTGTAGCACAAACTCGTGCCCTTCCCTGAGGCCTGACGCTTCTAAAATGCGCTGGAGAATCGTCTCGCCCCAATCACCTTGGGTTTTAACTTCACCTTTCAAGGCGGTTGCTAGACGCTGCGCTTCCGCAGACATGGACAATCCTACTTGCTCTAAAGATCCGATTTTAATCATGCTCTCCCGGTGAGTGATCTCTACCCGTTCTTGAAACTCCCGGATCCGTTCCCGCAGAGGTTCTAAGAGGCTGTGTAGCTGCTGATAATTCTGGGAAGTTAAGGTGTTCGTTTTAGTTTCTAAGATCTCTTGGGCCAAATTGTGGAAGGCGTCCCTGAATTCCTCTTCCACCCGTTTGAGATAAGCCTGTTCTTGCACTCTGCTTTCTTCTAGCACATCTAGCTTCGCTTGCAAGCGGGCTTGTCTTCGCACCATCAGGGTATAAGTAACAAAGACTCCCACCACAAAGCCGGCTAGAATAGTTAGATATGGGTTAGACATGACAATCTCTCCTTCTGTAACCAACTAGTTCGAGGCCTGGATTCGTTTTCCTTGTTATCAGTGAGACGGGCAGGGAAAAACCCTTGGACTTAGAATTACTAAGCGAGGGGTGATCTTGTGCAGAGGAGAGTTATCGGAAAGACCAATGAGGAAGTAAGCTTGTTGGGATTTGGATGTATGCGCTTACCAACCTTACCAGATGGTGAGATTGATGAGGAAGAAGCTATCCGGATCATTCGGTATGCCATAGATCATGGCGTAAATTATCTAGATACTGCTTATGGATATCATGGCGGAAAAAGTGAAGTTTTGGTGGGCAAGGCAATCCGGAACGGTTACCGTGAAAAGGTGCATATTGCCACCAAGTTGCCTGTTTGGCTCCTAAAATCCCCTGCCGATTGTGAGCGTCTTTTCAATGAGCAGTTAGAACGTCTCGGAGTAGATTACGTGGACTTTTATTTACTCCATTCGCTGAATCGGGATTTGTGGCATCAGGCTGTGGAAAACGAGGCGTTAGAGTTTTTAGAGCAGGCCCAAGCAGAGGGACGTATTAGGCATGTGGGCTTTTCTTTCCATGATGAATTACCAGTGTTTCGGGAGATCATGGACAGTTACCCTTGGGATTTTTGTCAGATTCAGTTTAACTATATGGATGAGTGTTACCAGGCAGGGTTAGCGGGCCTTAAGTACGCTGCTTCTAAGGGGTTAGGCGTCATTATTATGGAACCCTTAAGGGGAGGGCGTTTAGTGAAGAATCTGCCCCCTGAGATCGAAGAGGTCTTTGCGACTGCTCCTGTGAAGCGGACTCCAGCTGAGTGGGCGTTTAGATGGGTTGCAGATCATCCTGAGGTTTCTTTGATTTTAAGCGGCATGGGTACATTCGAAGAAGTCCAGGAAAACCTGGCCATTATGGCAGAGGCTAAACCACATTCTCTGACCAAAAAAGAGCTAAATATAATTAACAAGGCTAAGGAGATCTACGAAGAGAGAATTAAGGTTCTCTGTACAGATTGTAGATATTGCTTACCTTGCCCATCAAATGTAGCTATACCACAGGTTTTCCGTCTGTATAATAATGCCAGCATGTATAATACTTTTGAGTCAGATAAAGCCCAGTATGCCAACTTAGTCAAGAACGAAAAAGATGCGGGCCTTTGTGTGGCCTGCGGACAATGTGAGTCAGTTTGTCCGCAGAATATAGCAATTATAGATACTTTAGAATTAGTGCATAGAACCTTTAGCAGCGGTAGTTAAAGGGACTCCTGCCTTGGTGAGGGAGCCATAGACCGCAAGTGTGATGGCACTATCAGCCAGATGGTGCAGTGCTGTGCCTAGGCCAATCACGATCAGTGCTTGATTAAGACTAAAGCCAAAGAGCATTACAACTAATGCTTCACCTAGTGCATGGATGGGTAAGGTTAAAAGTAGCACCTGCCAGAAGGAGAAACCTCTTTGAACAAGTTTTGCGCCCACCACTCCGAAAACAATGTGGGTTGAAGCTCGCAGAGCCACAATGGGTCCGAGAGTTGTCAGAAAACCTAGGCTAGATCCGAATCCTACTAAGGCAGCCACCCAAGGACTAATGGTAATGGCTAACATGGTGGGAAGGTGACTGGCTAAGGTTGCGGAAAAAGGTGGAATGGCTACTTGTAGCCAACCTTGAAAAGCTAGGGGAATTAAGAGTGCTAATGCTGTGAGTAATGCGCCGTAAAGCAGTTCTTTTATGGTCATACGCATGGACTTCTCTCCTTGGTGTTTTTACAGGTGTATATACACCTGTATCATAGCTCAATGTGACCGTTTTGGCAAGGAGCAGTTGAGGAGGATGACAATGACTCAAGAAGAACGCAGGGCTAAGATTTTAGAATTACTAGAACAGGCCGCTGTTCCCCTTACTGGTGCGAACTTAAGTAAGATTCTGGGAGTGACCAGGCAGGTGATTGTGGGAGATGTGGCAGTGTTAAGGGCCCGTGGTGAGCAAATTATTGCCACCCCCCAAGGCTATCTACTTTACCAGCCGCACCAAGACCTAGGTTACAGAAGTACAGTAGCAGTGCGCCACGGGGGAGAGGTAGTCGCGGACGAACTTTACCTAATCGTAGATTTAGGTGGAAAAGTTTTGGACGTTACAGTGGAGCATCCCTTATATGGAGAGCTTACTGCTAATTTGCAGCTTGGTTCCAGAGCTGATGTGGACAGGTTTATTGAGCATATGCATGCATTGAAGGCAGAGCCCCTCTTGGTGCTCACGGACGGATATCACCTGCATACAATTGAAGCCCCCACAAGCGAAGTTATGGGGGCTATTCGAGATGCTCTGCGCCAGGCAGGTTATTTAGCTGAGTAGTTTTACCAGGGCTTCGGCGAAGTCCTTAGCTGCTTCGGGACCATTTCCGGTGATAATCTTGCCATCCACTTCCACATCTGCTCCAGTATAGATTGCTCCCATTTCCTTGAGAACCTCTGCACCATCGGGAAAGACGGTAGCCCTTCTTCCTGCTAGCAGTTTGGCATTGGCTAGAATTACTGGGGCGATGCAAATAGCTCCCAGTACCTTATCCTCATCCACCATGGTGGTGGCCAATTTATGGGCGAGGGGATCTTCGAAGTATTGCTCGGAGCCACCTCCGCCAATAAAAACGAGGGCATCTAGCGTTTTCGCAACTAGGTCAGTGATCAGGGTATCTGGAGTAACCTTCAGGCCAAATCTACCCACTGCTTCCTCAGTGGTGGTGGAAACGGTGAGTACGTTGAAACCAGCATCCTTCAAGATGTCGTGGGGAACTTGATACTCTTCGTCCCGAAATCCTTTTTCGGCGATGACTAACGCAACTGTTTTCATCTAATCCACTCCTTTCATCCTATCATTTTCTGCATTTAAGGCGTTTTTCCTTGCCACAAGCAAAAGACAAAGGCGTAGGTGATTATTGTGATTATTGTTGGAATTGCCGGCGGTACCGGTTCAGGCAAGACCACTTTTGCCCAGGCCCTACAGGGGGCCATGGGTGAGGACTGTGTTATTATTTCCCAAGATTCATATTATGTTGCTAATACTGATTTGAGTTTTTCAGAACGTTTGAAGATCAATTATGATCATCCGGATGCTCTAGAAGATGAGTTGTTAATTGAACATCTGCGTAAGTTACAAAAAGGCGAAGCTATTGAGGTTCCTGTCTATGATTTTGAATCCTACGCCCGTACCTCTAAAACGATTAGGGTAGAACCCCATCGGATTGTGATTGTGGAAGGGATCTTAGTCTTAGTCAATCCTGAGTTGCGAGCACAGTTTGATCTGAAGGTCTTTGTTGATACAGACCCCGATGTACGGATCTTACGTCGTTTGGTCCGGGATGTGCAGGAGCGGGGACGCAGCCTTGAATCGGTACATGCCCAGTATCTGCAGACCGTTAAACCTATGCATGAAGCGTTTGTGGAACCTTCCAAGAAGTATGCAGATCTGATTGTACCAGAAGGGGGCCATAATCAAGTGGCGCTCGAGACGGTGGCGGCAGTTTTAAGGCAGTATGTGCAGGATGGCGAAAACCGTCTAGTTGCGGCTACCCGGGACAAAGGGTGAGGGAGAGTGGAGTAGTGGCGAACAAGAAAGTGATTACTGCCATTATGATTGGGGGAGTTGCTGCCATATCAACTTCCGCAGTATTAATCCGCTTGGCGGATGCACCATCCCCCGTTATTGCTTTTTATCGCATGTTTTTTGCCACTTTGTTTTTTGCTCCCCTAGCGCTAAAGCAGGCACAAGAAAACAGACCTTCCCGCCAGGAGTTCGGATTGGCTCTGGGGGCAGGAGCTTTTTTGGCGCTCCACTTCTTGTTTTGGATGACCTCGCTGGAGCACACTAGTGTGGCTAGCTCGGTTGTTTTAGTCACTACCCAACCACTATGGGTATTTTTAATCTCAGTTCTTTTCCT
The DNA here is from genome assembly GCA_012799255.1 of Bacillota bacterium. Next base: position 5,175 of record JAAZLQ010000183.1, on the reverse strand, counting down.
GCAAGAAAAGCCCAGTGGGCGAATGTGGCTAGGGCTCTTTGTGGCCCTTTTAGGGAGCTTGTTTGTGGTCTTTACCCAGGGCGATGGCGAATCTTCTAGGCTTTTCGGCAATCTCTTAGCTTTGGCCGGTGCAATTATGATGGCTTGTTACTTTTTAGTGGGACGTAGATTGAGGCGGGATTTGCCCTTGGGACTGTATTCTGCACTTGTTTACGGTAGTGCCAGTCTAGTTCTTGCCCTCTTTATGCTGATGCGCGGCTTAGCCTGGACCGGATACCCTCCTTTAACTTGGGTTATGTTTGTGTCCCTGGCCATAATTCCCACAGTACTCGGACATAACAGCCTTAATTGGGCGCTAAAATACCTACCTGCAACCATGGTATCTGTGACTATCTTAGGCGAACCCTTAGGTGCCAGCATTCTGGCGGTGTTTGTGCTGGGGGAGATTCCTGCAGTTGTGGAAGTTCTGGGCAGTTTAGTCACCATCGTGGGGATCATTTTGGTTTGGTGGGGAGATTCCACAAGAGAGATTGCTACAGCCAAGTAGGGGCAGAAGCTCCTACTTTTTTTATAGAGAGGTGCAAGTAGCAGAAGAGAATCTCTCAGCAAATTACTTGTAAGGTAGGAATTATGTACAGTATGAAGAATAAATGTAAAAAAGAAATTAAAGGAAGAAGGTGGAAGGTATAGTATGATTAACAAATTGTTATCGGACAAAGTGCAAGCAATCAAACCCTCAGGAATTCGGAAGTTTTTTGATATTGCCGCAAGTATGGAAGGGGTGATCTCTCTTGGTGTTGGGGAACCGGATTTTCCCACCCCAGCCAATGTTACTGAAGCGGCTGTCAGATCGATTCGGGAAAAGGGAACAAGATACACTGCTAATGTGGGTCTGCTGGAGTTAAGACAGGCGATTAGCAAGTACATGGCAGACAGGTTCCAGCTCGAGTACGATCCCAAAAACCAAATCCTAGTTACAGTTGGGGCCAGTGAGGCAGTGGATTTGGCCCTCCGGGCAGTGGTTAATCCTGGTGACGAGGTCTTGGTTCCTGAGCCTACCTATGTTTCCTATGCACCTTCGGCGATTCTAGCAGGTGGAGTGGCAGTACCTGTTCCAACTTATGAGCAAGATGATTTTAGGCTCACCGCATCTGCTATTCGTTCTTTAATAACACCTAAGACCAAGGCAATTGTGTTTTGCTATCCTAATAATCCAACTGGGGCAGTTATGGAAAAGGCGGACCTGGTCACTATCAGCGAGGTGCTCCGGGAACATGACATTCTGGTGATTGCCGATGAAGTCTATGCGGAGCTCGTTTATGGTATTGAGCATACTTCTATGGCCTCATTGCCCGGGATGGCAGATCGTACCCTGGTGATTAGTGGTTTTTCTAAAGCATTTTCCATGACTGGCTGGCGCTTGGGTTTTGCTTGTGGACCAGCAGATTTAGTGGATGCCATGAAAAAAATCCACCAGTATGTGATTATGTGTTCACCCACAATGAGTCAATGGGCTGCCATTGAAGCGTTAGAAAACGGCTTGCCCGAAGTAGAACGGATGCGCCAGGAGTATAATCGGCGCCGGGAGCTTATTGTACAAGGCTTTAGAGATATGGGACTTTCTTGTTTCGAACCGAAAGGGGCCTTTTACTGCTTCCCGAGGATTTCTGACTTAGGGATGACTTCGGATCAGTTCTGCAACGAACTGTTAACAGCAGAAAAGGTGGCAGTTGTGCCCGGATCCGCTTTTGGCGAGAGTGGGGAAGGGTTTATTCGGGTATCATACGCTTATTCCATAGAGAGTATTAAACAGGCTTTGGTAAAGATCGAGCGCTTTATCCAAAGCAGGGGTTAAGGAGAGATGAATATGCACCTGCCCATTGTGATTGCTCCAGATTCGTTTAAGGGCAGTCTCACATCCTCTGAGGCTGCCAAGGCTATGGCCCGGGGAGTTCAGAAAGTCCTGCCCGAGGCAGAACTGACTTTGCTTCCCCTCTCGGATGGAGGGGAGGGGTTGGTGGAGTCGCTGGTGGTTTCCAGTTCTGGTCAGCTCTTAGAGTATGAAGTGACAGGTCCTTTGGGTACGCCAGTAACTGCGAAAATGGGTACTTTAGGAGATGGGAAAACGGCAGTGATCGAGATGGCGGAGGCGTCTGGCTTGATTTTGGTGCCAGAAGGGGAGCGCAATCCCTTAGTCACCACCACTTTTGGTACTGGAGAGCTAATCAGCAAAGCTCTGGATCTAGGTTGTAACCATTTGATTATCGGTATTGGGGGAAGTGCCACCAATGATGGGGGAATGGGGATGGCCCAGGCCCTCGGCTTTCGGTTCTTTGATGCTGAAGGAGAGCTCTTAGGTTCGGGTGGAGGAGAGTTGGCCCGCCTAGCCCGTATTGATGCTAGCCGAATAGATCCTCGCCTTCACGATGTGCGGATCGAGGTTGCCTGTGATGTGAATAATCCCCTTACTGGACCGCAAGGGGCAGCCCAGATCTATGGACCCCAAAAGGGCGCTACACCTGAAATGGTGGAGTTCTTAGATGCGGCCCTAGCCCGCTATGATCTGATCTTACAAAGGGATCTCAATCAAGATGTGGGTAAAGTTCCAGGAGCGGGGGCCGCAGGTGGTTTGGGAGCAGGGTTGATGGCTCTTTTGAACGGAAAACTGGTTTCCGGCATTGAACTGGTTTTAGATGTGCTTGGTTTTGATGAAAAGCTTCAGGGGGCCAAGCTTGTACTCACAGGCGAAGGCAAGTTTGATGCCCAATCTGCTTTTGGTAAAGTGCCCATGGGAGTTGCCCGGAGAGCGAAAGGGGCAGGCATTCCCTGTGTTGTTGTAGCTGGAACTGTTTTACCTAGTGCGGAAATATTGCATGGAGAGGGGGTTACTGCGTTTTTTTCCATTCTGAATCAGCCCATGAGCCTGCAAGAGGCTATGGAGGGTGCTGCTCAGCTTGTGGAGAATCAGGTGGCTGAAGTTGTACGTCTGTTTGTAGCGAAAAACTAACTGTAAAGGAGTGGATCTAGTGCAAGGAGCAGGTTTACTAATTCTGTTATTAGGGGCGATCGCCTTTATTGTGGTGATGACGGCCAGAGTTAGACTCCATCCCTTTTTGGTGTTACTTCTAGCATCGCTTGGGGTTGGGCTCATTGCGGGTCTACCAGCTCAAAACGTAATTAGCGCGATCACAGGCGGTTTCGGTGGTACTTTAAGTAGCATTGGTATTGTGATCGCAGCCGGAACCATTATCGGCTTTATTATGGAAAAGAGCGGGGCTGCAGTTGTGATGGCCAATACCATCTTGAAGTTGGTGGGTGAAACCAGATCTGCCCTGGCCATGGCCTTTACTGGTGGAGTGGTTTCCATTCCGGTCTTTTGTGACTCAGGATTTGTCATTCTCTCTCCCTTAAATCGGACTTTGGCGGCCAGATCTAATCAGTCCCTGTCCGTTTTTGCTATCGCCTTAAGTATGGGGCTCTATACTACCCATGTGTTTGTACCGCCTACACCTGGACCTATTGCCGCAGCAGGAACTGTGGGTGCTGATTTGGGCACGGTCATTTTAGTTGGCTTAGTTGTGTCCATCCCCACGATTTTAGCCGGCTACTTCTTTGCCAAGTACTATGCCTCTAAAATTCATATTGATCCAGCGCCACAGGGTGTGGAAGAAGCGACAATTGAGGGTGTGAAGGAATACCCTTCCGTTGTGAAATCCTTCGCCCCCATTGTGGTTCCTGTGATCTTAATTGCCCTCAAGTCGGTGGCGGATTACCCGTCCAATCCCTTTGGTACCGGGACGTTTCAAGCTTTGATGAGCTTTATTGGTAACCCCAATATTGCTCTTTTGATTGGAGTGTTCTTGGCGTTTCTCACTGTACCTAAGATCACTAAAGAAGTTTTAGGTGATTGGGTCGGTGTAGGTCTAGAAAACGCAGGTACCATTATTCTGATTACCGGTGCAGGTGGGGCACTAGGTCAAGTGATCCGGGAAACTCCCATTGCTGAGTACTTGTCCACATCCCTCAGCAGTCTCCAGTTTGGTATCTTTGTACCCTTTATCCTAGCTGCAGCACTAAAGACTGCGCAAGGGTCGTCTACCGTGGCGATTATCACTACTGCTGGGATTATTGCTCCTCTAATGAATGCCCTCGGGCTGGCTACAGGAATTGGTCCTGCCTTAACTGTAATGGCAATTGGTGCTGGTTCCATGACTGTCTCCCATGCGAATGATAGTTACTTCTGGGTGGTTGCCCAATTCTCGGATATGGAGGTGGGGCAGGCCTATCGCCTGCAGACTTTAGCTTCACTGGTCACCGGGATTGTGGGGATCATTTTCATTAGCATCTTGTACTTTATCTTTGTCTAAGTGAAATGGAAAAGAAACAGAAAAAGCCACTCTTTTGAAGTGGCTTTTTTGCTACTTAGAACGTCTTGGAGGTCTTGGTCCAAAGTACTGGTAGTATTGGGTTTCAATATTTCCATTATAGAGCTTGCGCCGCTTGGTGGCTTTACCGCCCATTACTTTTTCGAGCTGAGGATAGGCGGTAAGGATGTAGAAAGACCAAGTGTCCAGGCTCTTTTTGATCTGGGCTAGTTCCCGGTAGAGTTGGTGGACTTGGCTGCTTTCCCCTAAACGTTCACCATAGGGCGGATTGGTTATGAGCTTACCATACTTCTTACTGGTCGTAAGGTCCTTTACTTCTTGGCGCTGAAAGTGGATGGAGTCAGCCACACCTGCAGTTTCTGCATTATGGCGGGCAATCTTTAAGGCATTATCGTCAATATCATAGCCAATTAGGTAGTCTGGTTCTTCTGGATTTATTAGGTCCTGCGCCTCTTCCCGAACTTGTTTCCAGAAGCTAGGGGATATCCAGGGCCAGTCTTCCGCGGCAAAGGAGCGTTTCAAACCAGGGGCTATGTTATGCCCGATGAGGGCAGCCTCAATTGGGATTGTGCCTGAGCCGCAAAAGGGATCAATCAAAGCAATATCGGGATACCAGCGGGCTAAAATCACGAGTGCAGCTGCTAAAGTCTCTTTAAGGGGAGCTCCAGTGGCCAGGGCTCGGTAACCCCTTTGATGAAGGCCAGCGCCTGTTGTATCGATAGTGAGGGTAGCAACATCTTTGAGTAAGGCCACTTCGATTTTCATCAAGGGGCCATCTTCGGGAAACCAC
>JAAZLQ010000211.1 GCA_012799255.1 Bacillota bacterium | reverse complement strand
GTTTGACCACTTAAAAAGAAGTCAGACAGAATAAGTATCTTCACGGACAATCCCCCCAGTTCGCTTCTTCATAATTTATGCAGGAAATTAAGGGGTGTGCAAAGGGCATGGCTATTACGGTAGTGGTTAGTCTCTTTGGTGGGTTGGGTATCTTCTTTTTGGGCCTGCAGTTGATGTCAGACGGTTTACAAAAGGCTGCAGGGGACCGTATGCGACGGATTTTAGAGCTATTCACGTCACGTCCATTCACTGCGATCCTTACCGGAACGGTTGCTACCGCGTTGCTTCAATCCAGTTCTACGGTGACGGTCATGATCGTGGGCTTTGTCAACTCAGGCTTGATGAATCTAACTCAGGCGATTGGCACAATTATGGGGGCCAATATTGGCACAACCATAACTGCCCAAATTGTTTCCTTTGATATCTATGCTTTGGCCTTTCCTTTAATTGGCTTCGGTTCACTACTCTATTATTTTTCGCGAAAGAGGATGACGCGTTATCTTGGCGAAACGTTCTTAGGATTCGGTGTATTACTTTTAGGGTTATCTACGATGAGCGATGCAGTGGACCCAGTGAAGGGGTATCAGCCATTCCTTGATCTCTTGGTCGTACTAGGTAATCGCCCCCTTTTAGGAATTTTGGCGGGAGCTTTATTTACCGGAGTTATACAGAGCTCTAGTGCCACAACTGGTTTAGTCATTGCCTTTTCTTTGCAGGGGATTTTAAGTCTTCCTGCAGGCCTAGCAATTACTGTCGGGGCTAACGTGGGGACATGTGTTACCGCTCTTTTGGCGAGTATAAATGCTTCTATTACAGCTAGAAGAGCCTCGCTTGGGCATGTGCTTTTTAATATTTTTGGCGTGCTTCTATTTATCATTTTCCGTCGTCCCTTTATCAATCTAGTTTTAATGACGGGAAGTACAGTTGCCCGCCAAGTTGCTAATGCCCATACTTTGTTTAATGTGTTCACCACCCTTATTGTATTTCCGTTTCTACCCTATTTTGTTAAGCTCTTGACTACGTTGGTTCCTGGTGCTGACACAATTATTGAACTGAAACCAAAGTTCTTGGATGACAGGATGATTCAGACTCCAGGGGCCTTGCTGGCAGCTCAACAGGAAGTGATCCGCATGGCCATTCTTGCTGTGGACATGGTAGAACAGGCGGTTTCTGCTTTCGTGCAAAGGGATGCGAGCTTGTTACGCCAGATTGAAAACGGGGAAGAGGTGGTTAATACTCTAGAAAAGGCAATCACAGATTACCTTGCCAGGGCAAATCAGTATTCCATGGAAGTGGATCAAGCGAGACGGGTGATGAACTTAATGCATGTTGTCAATGACGTTGAACGGATTGGGGATCATGCAGTAAATATTGCAGAGCTAGCCGAGGCTCGAGTCAACGCAAGCATGGAGTTAAGTGAGGCCGCTTCTGAAGATCTGCAGAACATGTTTCAAGAAGTGTTGGGGATCTGCCGTAGCGCTATCGATGCACTTTCGCGCAACGATGCTTTCAAAGCTAGAGGGTTAATCAGTCAAGATGATATTGTAGATGAGATGGAAAAACGCTATCGTTCCAAACATATTGAGCGCCTCAATCAAGGGTTGTGCGATGCAGAGGTGGGAGTATTATTCTTGGATGCAGTAAGCAACTTAGAGCGGGTGGCTGACCACGCTACCAACATCGCAGAAGCAGTAGCGGACGAGGTTTATGCATAAGAAGGACAGCGGTCAAGGAAAACCGCCCGCCGTCGAATATTCTAGACAGCAATTGACAGTGAACTTAGATAGGGAGGGTCTGAAATGGGAGCATCTGATCAAACACGTTTGTTTTCAGCCATTGATAAAGAAGCTATTAATACCAGGGATGTTTTGTTCAAGGTGTGGACTGCGCTTCAAGAAAAAGGTTATCAGCCACTGGATCAAATTGTCGGTTATCTGGTATCTGGCGATCCTTCGTACATCACCGCACATGGTGATGCAAGAAGGCTAATTCAAAACTTAGAACGTAATGATCTCCTGGAAGAGATCGTCGCAGATTATTTTAAAGACGTAATTTAAGGAGGGGTCCAAATGTCCCGGTTGATTATTGAAGGTGGTAGACCTCTCCGTGGGTCAGTTGAAATTAGTGGTGCAAAAAACAGCGCTCTGGCCATAATTGTGGCAGCAGCATTGGCCACAGAGGGCGAGAGTGTTCTGGATAATATTCCCCAAGGAAGCGATATTGGCACGATTTGCCAGATTCTACAAGATTTGGGGGTAGAGGTATGGTTTGATGGGCAAGGACGTTTACATATTAAGGGTCAAGGTCTCAAAAAACATCAAGCCTCATACGACTTGGTCAGGAAGATGCGGGCTTCGTTTTACAGTGCCGGGTTACTCCTGGCGCGCCTCGGTAAAGCGGAGGTTCCTTTGCCAGGTGGTTGTGCCATCGGTTCGCGCCCTGTTGACTACCACATCAAAGGTTTCACTCAGATGGGTGCTGAGGTCTCCATCGAACATGGTTATATGAAGGCGGAAGCTAAAAAGCTTTCTGGTGCCCAGATTTACGTGAACCGTGCTAGTGTAGGCACAACAATTAACCTCATGATCGCGGCCTCCCTAGCTGAGGGAACTACTGTGTTGGAGAACGCTGCTAAAGAACCTGAAGTGGTAGATTTAGCTATTTTCTTGAATGGTATGGGTGCCAAGGTTAGGGGAGCAGGTACAGATAGCATTCGCATTGAAGGGGTAGAGATCCTCAGGGGTATTGAATACTCGATTATTCCTGATCGTATTGAGGCTGGGACTTTCTTGTTTGCCGCTGCCATCACTGGCGGAGACATACGTCTCAAGAGTGTTGTAGCTGAGCATTTACGAGTGCCAATCGTCAAATTGGAAGAGGCAGGGGTAACAGTTACACGCGGGGATAATGAACTACATGTTGTGGCTCCCCAGAGACTGAAGTCAGTAGATGTGGAAACACTACCTTATCCAGGTTTTCCCACAGACTTGCAGCAGCCTCTTGTTGCCGCAATGTGTTTGGCTGACGGAACGAGTGTGGTACGGGAAACGATTTTTGACCGTTTCCGTTATGTGGATGAACTTCGCCGAATGGGGGCGGACATTAAGACTGAACAGAATACAGCCATCATTCGTGGGGTTCCTCAACTCACTGGCGCTCCCGTTGAGATTACTGATTTGCGGGCCGGGGCAGCACTGGCCATTGCAGCACTAGCTGCCGAGGGACGTACAGAGCTTTACGGTGTGGAGATTTTGGATCGGGGCTATGAATTCTTCGAAGAAAAGCTGTTGCGCTTAGGTGCCAAAATCTACCGGGAGGAGCTGAACGAGACCCGGGAGTTGATTTCTAAATAGTCAACAGCTAAAGGGCCCTAGGCCCTTTTTTGTATAACGGACTATACAGGAGTTTGACTCATATCGACGAAATGTTAGGAAAGACTGGGGGGATAGGTGGATGTCGGTGCAATTATATACTCATAGCGATTATTCTCTCCTCGAATCGGTCTTATCGGTGGAGGACCTAGTGCGGCGGGCTGCTAATCTGGGGATCAATGCGGTAGCCCTTACTGATCACAATACAACTGCAGGACACTTCCAATTGGAGCGTTATTGTGCCCAAGCTGGCCTTAAGCCTATCTTCGGTCTAGAATTGGATGTGGTTTACCAGAACTCGCGCGAACCAAGTCGGTTGGTGGCCTTAGCCCTAAACAATGAAGGTTATGCCAATCTCTTGCGCTTGGCATCTCAACCGACACCGGTTGACTACCAGAGTCTACCTAGCTATGTAACCGGTGTTACCTTTCTAGAAGGGGGAAGAGGAGGGGAGCTGACCAACCTGGTTAAGGAGGGCAAGGAGCAAGAAGCCCACAAGTTGCATACCTGGTTCGAGCAGGAACTGGGTTTGAACTATTACATACGGCATGAACTGGGACAAGACCTAGACCTGTTTTCGGTTTTTCCCCATACAAGGTTTGTGCTCTGCCAAGATGTGCGGTTCGCAGATCCTGAATCTACAGCAACCCTCGAGGTACTAGCTCAGATCAAAGGGAGTGAGCCCGAAATTCCTCCCTACCCTCTGTTGAGTTTTGCTGAACTTAGCCGACGATTTCAAGGACCAAGGGAAGTAATCGAGAACACGTTAAGGCTAGCGGAAAGCTGTCAGGTGAAACTTCCGCGAGAGCGAATCATACCTCCGCATCCCAGCGGAAGTAATCTGGAGGACTTGGTCCTAAAAGGTGCTCGAGAACGGTACGGAGAACTTAGTACCCAGGTTAGGGAGCGCTTGGAACACGAGCTCAAGGTGATCAGAGACTCGGGCTTTGAGGACTATTTTTTGATTGTAGCTGACATAGTCAACTTCGCAAAGAACGCAAAAATACCTGTTGGACCAGGACGGGGAAGTGCCGCGAGTAGTATCGTTTCTTATGTTTTGGGAATTACCGACGTGGATCCTTTAGCATGGAATCTTCTGTTTGAGCGCTTTTTAAACGCCGAGCGGGCCAGCCGGCCAGATATCGACTTGGATTTTTGCTATGAAAGACGGGGAGAGGTTCTCTCTTATGTGGCTCAACGTTTCGGACGAGAGCATGTGGCCCAAATCGGTACCTATGGTACATTCGGTCCCCGTGCCGCATCTGGCGAGGTGAGACGTGTTTTGGGGCGAGAGAACCCAGGGGTAGTTCGGGAGCTACAGGGATTAAAGCGACACAGGGCTACCCATGCTGCCGGCGTAATTATTACCAGTCAACCTACGCAAATGATTAGCGCAGTATACTCGGACCGAGAGGTCCCCGTTACTCATTTGGATATGTATGCCTTAGAGGATTTGGGTGTTCTAAAAATTGATCTTTTGGGGCTGAGAACGTTAACTTTGCAGCGTGCTATGGAGGTAGAGATACAGAAGCGAGAACCGGAGTTTTACTTGAATAAGATTCCTCTCCAGGATGATAAGACCTGCGAACTATTAGGACGTGGTCAGAGCTTGGGCATTTTTCAGTTGGAGAGCGACCTTTTCCAAGATTTATTAAAGCAGCTTAAGCCCAACTCCTTCCAGGACATTGTGGCGCTCTTGGCCTTAGGTAGACCTGGTCCTTTAAGCATGTTTCCGGAGTATGTTATAAGACGGAAGAACCCTTCGAAAGTTCAATACTTGCACCCAGAGCTAAAGGAAATTCTAGGTGAGACTTATGGCTTGATTTTGTATCAAGAACAGGTCATGACGATAGCACATCGCCTGGGAGGTTTATCCTTAGGCGAGGCAGATTTGCTGCGCCGGGCCTTGACTAAGGACGATGCACAAGCTGCTGAGAAATGGAAGGACCGTTTTGTCACAGGTGCCCAAGCAAAGGTGGGTTTAAGCGCGGATGCCGCCAACAAACTTTTCAGGGAAATAGTCAGGTTCAGTGGTTATGCGTTTAACAAGGCCCACAGCGTGAGTTATGCCCTGCTGACTTGGAGATCCGCTTATCTGAAGAGCAATTACCCAGGTGAATTCTTCCTTACCTTTATAAATCAGGGGGGAGCAGGAAAAGAGCGGTCCGCCTACCTTGCTGAAGCGCAAGGCTTGGGAGTAAGGGTGCTGTGTCCAAATGTGCTCTTTTCGGAGCAAGAAGCTACACTGGAGGGCAGAAGCCTTCGCCTAGGACTAGCAACTACAAGGCACATTACTCCCCATCAAGCTCAGCAAATCATTGAACAGCGTAAGAACAGGCGTTGGTCAAGTTTCTGTCAGTTTAGGCGGCAGCTGAACTTGGATAACAAGACCCTCGAAGGCTTGGTATTGATGGGCGCCCTAGACGATCTGGGGGCTCGTAACAACCATTTGCTGGAGCTGCAACACCCCCAAAAATCGGCCTTAGAATTATTGAAGGTTGAAAAAGAGTTGCTGGGAGTCTACGCAAGTGACCATCCCTGTAGCCCCTTTCTCCCCTTTGTGGACAAGCTACGCGGTGAATTGGATGTTAGGGTTGGAGAAATACTGGAAACTAGGATTACTGGTAAGTTACGACAGGGAATCTTATCTACACCCCATGGCCACGTGTACTTAAAAGTAACGGAGAAGATCAACTGGTGTCGTTGGGAAGCCGGGGAAAGACTTGCTCTCTTTGGACAGTTCGACGCAGAGGAGACTTTGGTAGTGAACTGGGCTTTGCCTTTAGGGCCCACACTTCTGATTACACCACAACCAGAAGATCTGGAGATTATTAAAGAAATCTTAGAGGATCAGGGGGGGAATAAACCCGCGATCTTATTGATCGGAGAATCCTATCATCTCTTACCACAAGAGTATTGGGTGACTGATACGGTCAGAACAGGAGAGCGTTTTAACGAAAAAGAGATTGTGTATACCTGGTTGGATCCTTGGAAAGAAAACGTTTGAGGGCAGGGATTTTTTTACGCTTACAGAAATAGTTTAGCGTATCGGGGGTGTTAACTTTGACGCATGGTAAAGATGATTATATAATGGTTCAGGCACTAGAAGACGGTGTAACAATTATCGGCTTAACAAGAGGCATGAATACGAAGTTTCATCATACAGAGAAACTAGACAAAGGTGAGGTTTTGATTGCACAGTTTACAGAACACACTTCCGCGATTAAAATAAGGGGGAAAGCGAAGGTTTTCACGGGCTTGGGTGTGACTGAGTCAGAGTAGAAAAAGGAGGACCAAACGATGTGGACAGTGGTGTACATTGCCCCCAATCGCTCTATAGCAGAAATGTTGCAGGGATTATTAAAAGATGGTGGGATCTTATCCATGTTACGTCCCATAGGCGCCCCACACTTGGGGGATTCTGCCAGCGTAGAAATATTGGTACCAGAATCTGAAGTAGATGAGGCTAACGATATCATTGCTACTTCCTTTGGCTAAGGTGGGATATAGTGCTCAATGTGTTTAAGGCTAAATCCAAGTACGCGGTTATAAGGCAAGAAGAAAGCGTGGAACGTAAGGAGTTTCCCGACAATCTGTGGACGCGCTGTGACGGCTGTAGAAAAATGATCTATAATAAGGAGCTTGAAAAATCAGCTCTGTTGTGTTCCACTTGCGGTCACCATTTCCGAATTAGCGCCGAGAAACGGTTAGCTATGCTCACTGATGGAGCCGAGTTTGAGCCGCTTCCACGCTTAGTTGCAGCCAACCCCTTGGATTTCCCCGACTATGGGGAGAAAATCAGCCAAGCCCAAGAGCGGACAGGACTTGATGATGCGGCTATTGTCGGCAAGACCATGATTAAGGGCTCGCCTTGTATCCTTGGTATTATCGACTTTTCGTTTATCGGAGGGAGCATGGGCTCCGTTGTAGGAGAGCAGTTGGTTAGGGGATTTGAAAAGGCAATAGGCGAGCATCTGCCTGTCGTAATCTTTTCCGGCGGCGGAGGGGGAGCCCGGATGCATGAAGGAATCTTTAGCTTGATGCAAATGGCTAAAACAGCCCAAGCTGTTGGTAAGCATCATCGGGCTGGACTTCTGTTCATTTCAGTGTTAACTCACCCCACCATGGGTGGGATTTATGCCAGCTTTGCCTCCTTAGGCGACATAATCTTGGCTGAACCAGGCGCCTTAATTGGTTTTGCTGGTCCAAGAATTGTAGAGGAGACCACTCGTCAGAAGCTACCTGACGGTTTTCAAACGGCTGAGTATGCTCTCCAGCATGGCATGATTGACAATATTGTTTCCCGGGATAAAATGGCGAACTACGTAGGACGCTTGTTGGCATGGCACAGGTAGGTGAGTTATTTGCAGGCATTTGAATGGGAAAGGCCCTTAGTGGAGTTAGAAACCCGCATTGAGGAGCTTAAAAGGTTTGTTCAAAATGAGGAGATGGATTTTAGCCAGGAGATCTCCAATTTGGAGAGCAAAGCAGCTAGGCTCCGCAAGGAGATCTATGAAAGTCTAACTCCATTCCAGAGAGTCGTGATGGCCAGGCACCCCAAGCGCCCTACCACTTTGGATTACATTGAGCTACTGTTTGATGATTTTACTGAACTCCACGGGGATCGAACCTTCCGGGATGATCCGGCCATCGTGGGGGGGATAGCCCTTTTTGAAGGGCAGCCCGTGACGGTAATTGGTCCACAAAAGGGGCGAGACACTAAAGAAAACATTGCCAGAAACTTTGGGCTACCACATCCTGAGGGTTATCGCAAGGCGCTGCGACTCATGAAGCAGGCCGAGAAATTTGGTCGGCCCATTATTACTTTAATTGACGTAGTTGGGGCTTATCCAGGAGTTGAAGCTGAAGAACGCGGTCAGGGTCTGGTTATCGCAGAATGTATCGAAGCAATGTCTTTCTTACGAACTCCGATTCTTGCGATAATTACTGGAGAAGGAGGTTCGGGGGGAGCTCTAGCATTGGGTGTGGGAGATCGTATCTTAATGTTGGAAAATGCTTGGTATTCAGTGATATCACCCGAAATGTGTGCCACAATTCTCTGGCGTGATTCTTCTCGAGCAGCTGAGGCTGCAGAGTTATTGCGACTGACCCCAACTGATCTCTTGAAGTTTGGAATCATTGACGACGTTATTACAGAACCCCTAGGTGGAGCCCATCGGGATCATGCTTTCACGGGTAGGCAAGTCCGGTCGTTTTTGAGACGTTACTTAGCCATCATAAGCAAGATACCAGTGGATCAATTTGTGGCGGAGCGTTTGGAACGATTTCGCAAAATCGGGCAGTTTAATGAACGACACCTGGCGGAAATGTAATGTCGTAAAAAAGGCGGGATAAAAATGGTACGAAAAGTAGGAATATTAACGAGTGGCGGAGATGCTCCTGGCATGAATGCTGCTATCCGTACCGCTGTACGTGCAGCACTCCACTATAATCTGGAACCATGGGCTATTTACCGTGGCTATCACGGTTTAATTAAAGGTGAAATGGAACCAATGAGTAGCCGTGCCGTTTCAGGCATTATTCAGCGCGGCGGAACGATCTTAAAAAGTGCTCGTTCCGATGAGTTCACGACACCTGAAGGACAGGCCAAGGCAGTGGACATGCTTACTAAGCAAGGAATCGATTCGCTCGTAGTTATTGGGGGTGACGGTTCGTTTAGGGGAGCACTTGCCTTAGAAAAGTTGGGTGTCAAAGTTATTTGCATTCCAGCAACTATTGATAACGATATCGCCTGTACAGACTATTCCATCGGCTTTGATACCGCAGTAAATAATGTGATGGATGCTGTGAACAAGATTCGGGACACGGCCAGTAGCCATGAGCGTGTCTATGTTGTTGAGGTTATGGGTAGGGATTCTGGTTATATTGCCTTGTATTCTGGCCTAGCCGGTGGTGCAGATGTAATTTTGATTCCAGAAGTTCCCTATGATCTAGAACAAGTGTGCCAGCAGATTCAGCGAGCCAATAGCCTAGGCAAGACCTACAATATTGTGGTGGTGGCAGAAGGTGTCAAACCTATCAGTGGCGATGATGAGGAAGAGAGCCCTTCCATGCAGATCGGGCGTTATATTCAAGAACAGGCTGGTTATGATACGCGTATTACCATTCTGGGTCATATTCAAAGGGGAGGAGCTCCCACAGTGCGGGATCGCCTCTTAGCGAGTCGCTTGGCTTACCATGCCATTGAACTTGTGTATCAAGGTAAGAGCGGTAAGATGCTTGGGGAAGTCGATCAAGTGGTGAAGTCCTTTGATCTGGACTATGCTTTAGCCCAAGAGAAACAGCTGAATCTTGATTATTATCACCTGTCCAATATTTTGTCTTCTATTTAGGCTAGAAGGAGGTTCATTAATGCGCAAAACCAAAATTGTCTGTACCATCGGCCCTGCGAGTGAAAGCCCTGAGAACATTCGGGCACTGCTCAGGGCCGGAATGGATGTGGCCAGACTTAACTTTTCCCATGGCTCCTTGGATGAACACCTAACTCGGATTCGCAATCTCCGGGAAGCAGCTGCGGAGTTAGGTGTGAACTTGGCCCTGTTGTTAGATATTCAAGGACCTAAAATTCGGGTGGGAAGGCTTAAAACCGGCCCTATAGAACTTGTTGCAGGTCAAGAGTATACTTTAACTGTGGATCCTTACGAGGGGGACGAACAAAAAATCCACGTGGATTATCCGTTTTTGAATCGTGATCTGCGACCCGGCTCTGTGATTTACATCGACGATGGTCTTTTGGAATTTAGGGTAAGTGAAGTTAAAGGGGCAGATGTGATCTGCCAGGTAGTAGTGGGGGGCCAGCTCAGTTCTAGAAAAGGACTTTCACTTCCTGGAGTGGATGTGGACTTGCCGCCAATTACGCGCGAGGATGCTGAACATATACGTTTTGGGGTTAAACACGGTGTGGACTTTATTGCTGCTTCGTTTGTTCGGAAAGCTGAACACGTGGAAGCGGTGAGGAGTATTATCCGTGAAGCTGGAGGAAGCCAGCACATAATTTCTAAAATTGAGAGCGATGCTGGGCTCCGCAATATTGATGAGATTATTGCGGCATCGGATGGAATCATGGTGGCCCGGGGAGATCTGGGAGTAGAAATTTCCACAGAGGAGGTTCCCCTGGCTCAGAAAATGTTGATTCGCAAATGCAACCGTGCCGGTAAACCAGTAATTACTGCTACCCAGATGTTAGATTCTATGATCAGAAATCCACGACCGACTCGTGCGGAAGTTACGGACGTTTCAACTGCAATCCTTGAAGGAACTGACTGCGTGATGCTATCTGGTGAGACCGCAGTGGGCAAGTATCCCATCAAAGCAGTTCAAGTCATGGACAAAATTGCCCGACGCATGGAGCAGGTGATGGATTATTCGGCAATCCTGCGGGAAAAAGCCAATGAGTCCCGCAATGCCGTGGATCAGGCAGTTTCCTTAGCTGCTTGTCAGGTCAGCCATGATCTCGATCTGGGCGTAATGATCTGTTCGACGTTTTCGGGAGCGACGGCAAGATTTTTGTCGCAAAAACGCCCCAAGGCGATCATCTTTGCCAACTCCCCAAATGAACAGGTTGTGCGACAACTTGCACTATCTTGGGGTGTATGTGCTGTGCTAATGGAAAGGCCTAATGAACTGGAAGCCATGGTTCAGAAATCAGTTGATGAAGCAAAAAATGCAGGTGTGGTGGCAACTGGTGACGTGGTTACAGTCATTACCGGACTGGCTGGGGGCACCGCTGGTAGTACCAACATGCTAAGAGTTATGGTAGTTGACTAATTGCGATTTGATAGATAGTGGGTGGATCTTTGAAAGTGGGAAAAGTTTCGGGTGAGCTATTGCAGCGCATGGTTCTTTCTACCATCCAATTCCGGCGCGACGATGTATTGGTACACGCCGGTTTGGGCGAAGACTGTGCCGTAATCGATTTTGGAGACGAGGTTTGCTTAGTGACAAGTGACCCTATCACTGGTGCAGTGGAGGGGATTGGAGAGTTAGCTGTCCATGTATCCTGCAACGATTTGGCGGCCAATGGGGGAATTCCGGTTGGAGTTCAAGTTGTCCTATTGCTGCCTGAACATGCAGAAGAAGAACAAGTGCACCGCATTATGCATGATATTCAGCTTGCCGCAGCCAGCTTGGACGTGGAGGTCATTGGGGGACATACCGAAATTACGAGTAAGGTCAAGGACTGTATCGTCTCGGTAACTGCTATTGGCAGGGCTCCTAAAGAGAGGTATGTAACCAGTAAGGGAGCTCAGGTGGGCGACGATGTAGTGATCACTAAGGGTGTAGGTATTGAAGCAACCGCCATCTTAGCTCGAGATTTTGCTCACTTACTTCCGTTCAGTGTTAGTAGGGAGGAAGTCCAGACATTCACTAAACAGCTGTCGGTTGTTCCTGAAGGGCTTCTAGCTGCTGAGTTTGGAGTACATGCCATGCATGACATTACTGAGGGCGGCCTACTAGGTGCGATGCGAGAGATCTGTCACGCTGCCCAAGTTGGAGCGGTGATCAGAGAGGAAGCCGTGTTTGTGCCCCAGTTAACCCGGAAGATTTGTCAGCATTTTTCCTTAGAGCCGCTTGCACTATTATCATCAGGTTCCATGCTCATCGTTACTCCTAAGGGACAAGCACTCGTTCAGGAACTGGAGCAGGCTGGTATTCCGGCTTTTATAGTGGGGGAAATCACAAAGGGAAAACATCCGGTTTTAATTCGGGAAAATGGGGAGCGAAAAGCCATTACAGAGCATGTGGAAGATGATCTGTGGCGGTTTTTTGCCAATCCACCCCAACATATTTGAAATGAATGGTGGAATAAAAATGAAGCCGAATCCTGGAAAACAATTAGAAATGAAAGTTGATGGAAAGAGCTATCTTCGGATCCCAGTTCAGACCAAAATGATCTACGCCACCGATGATCTTGAGCAGGTTGTGGCAGAGTATACAGAGGGTCTTGTAGAGCAGGGTGACTTAATTGTGATTAGCGAGAAGGTTGTAGCTATCACTCAGGGACGGGCCTTCCATCTTGAAGAGATCAAACCCTCCTGGATTGCAACCTTGTTAAGCAAGTTTGTATATAAATCACCCCATGGCCATGGCGTAGGTACCCCCTGGACTATGGAACTAGCGATTAGAGAAGTTGGTTTGCTGAAAGTCCTTTTCGCAAGTATAGTTGGGGCGATCGGTAAACTCTTCGGAGTTCGTGGATTGTTCTATCAGATTTGCGGCGATAAAGTGCGATCGATAGATGGCCCCTGTTCGTACACCATTCCACCCTATAACCAGTGTGTAGTGTTGGGACCTAAAGATCCGGATGCTGTGGCAGAGCGAATCAAGAAAGTGGTTGGTTGCGCTGTTGCGGTGATCGATGCCAATGATCTTGGGGTTAATATTCTTGGAGTTTCTGGTCCTGAAGTCGATGTACCTTTGCTGACAAAGCTGTTGAAAGACAATCCTCTCGGACAATCATCCGAACAGACACCTTTAGGAATTATTCGTTTGGTAGAGGAAGGGGCTGTCGCTACGCCCCAGATAGGCTAATTGCAGATTAAAGCAGCTGGGGAGGGTGAGGAGGATGACGCTTAAGTTTGGCCTTGACCTGTTGTGTGCCAATTTTGACAAGTATATTGGGAAAGACAAAATAGGGTTAATTACCAATCCTAGCGGGGTTGATCCTAACCTGGTGTCTTCGATTGATCTTTTACACCAAACTGGTCAACTGGTAGCGCTTTACGGTCCAGAACATGGAGTAAGGGGGCATATTCAGGCCGGAGAAAGAGTTTCATCTTACCGGGATGAAAAGACGGATCTTCCTGTCTACAGTCTCTATGGTGAGACCAGGAAGCCTACTCGGGAGATGTTAGATGGTGTGGATGTGCTGGTTTTCGATTTGCAGGATGTGGGGTGTCGATTCTATACCTACTTGTACACACTCCTGTATGCAATGCAAGCTGCGGCCGAATACGATTTGGGTATTGTTGTTCTAGATCGACCCAACCCCCTTGGTGGTGAACTTGTTGAGGGTAATGTCTTGGAATCTGGATTTACATCTTTTGTTGGTTACCCTATTCCGGTTCGTTATGGATTGACCATTGGTGAGTTGGCCTTATATTTTAATACAGTGTTTGAGATTAATGCTCGCCTAACAGTGGTTCCCCTCGATGGTTGGACTAGGGCTAAATTAGGTGATGAACTCGGTATCGCGTGGGTTCCACCATCGCCAAACATCCCGAAAGTTGAGACTGCATTGGTCTATCCTGGTACCTGTTTTGTGGAAGGGACTAATTTATCTGAAGGTAGGGGGACAGCCCTACCTTTTGAAATGGTAGGAGCCCCCTTTATCGATGGAGATTTGTTGACGACAGCCCTCAATGACCTGAAGCTTCCTGGAGTGGTTTTTCGACCAACTACGTTTACTCCTAGTTTTTCCAAACATGCGGGAGAACAGTGTTATGGGGTACAACTACATATCCGGGACAGAGAAGCTTTTCGCCCGGTTAAAACCGGACTAATCCTCATCGAAACAGTGGCGAGACTGTATAAAGAGTTTGAATTCATCGAGCCCCCTGCAGGTGGTCGCCGTTATTTCTTCGATTTATTAGCCGGCACGGATCAGGTTCGGAAAGCAATCGTTGCCGGGCAAGCTTTAGACGAACTCTTTGCCAAGTGGGAGATTGAGCAAAAAGAGTTTCGCACACGGTGTGAACCCTTTTTCCTCTATTAGAAGTAGAGCGAGTTAGGGTCGTCGCAATAAACCTCGGTAGACACCAGGGACAGAGTTGGGAATCTCAATCGCCCCTACAGTTGCTTTATAGAACTCCACGGGACCGGCACCGCCTATGATGGCATAGGCGTAACCCAAATCGGATAAGCCGTGTAAACACGCTACAAGCAAGGCCTTTCCGATACCTTTGCCGCGATAATCTGAATGAACACCGGTGGGACCAAAGAACGACTTGTAAGTAGCTTCATAACAGCCGAATCCTGCGAGCTGTTTGGTTTTGTTATCTACAGCTAAGTAGATTGTACTTGGTTTATTGCCCAAGGCTACGTCCGCTTCGTCAGCCCATTGCTCGCTAAAGTTCTCCCGAATCCACTCTACCACAATATGTTTTTCGGGGGGGATCCCTAAGCGGATAGTAATGTCTTGTGCCTCCATTGCTTGGATTAGGGGTTCGAGTTTAGGTAGTTCATAGAGTTTAACTAACATATCTGGCATAATCGACAACTCCTACTCTGGATTTTGGGATCAATATTCTCGTAACTTTGCTGATCACCTCCTGAACTCGTCACTTTCACGTACAGGAGACCATAAGACTTGTGGTATTAAGTCAAGAGGGTGATGCAGAAAAAGTTCGTTGACAATGACGAGTTGGACCGAAAAAAGGGTTCAGGAAACAGAACTGGTCATTTTTGAGAACCAG
>JAAZLQ010000346.1 GCA_012799255.1 Bacillota bacterium | reverse complement strand
TAACTCCTCATAGGCCCGTTTCGTTGTAATCACGCTGATTTGCAATTCCTTAGCTAGAACCCGAATGGAAGGTAATGGTTGGTCAGCACCTAAGTCACCTCGGAGGATCGCTCCTTTGATCTGATCCACGATCTGTTGATAGATCGGGGCCTCGCCACTATTACTAATGATGATTTTGATGAAACCACCCCCCATACCGTTCATATACACTATATACAGTTTGCTTGTCGATGTCAACTAGAAATAAAAAAACCCCCGGAGGGGAGAATAAACTACAAGAAAGGATGATCAGAATGTCGAAACAATATCTCAAGTACGGTGGCGTACGCTTCATCAATCACGCCCCCCCTGAAGAGATCAATAGCTTTGTTAATGCACTTTCAAACGAAGACCGCCATTCTCTCTATAACGTAGTGAGCATTTTGGAGCGGGAAGGTTTGATTAGCTTTGTGGAAGGTGACACTACTACAATTGACAAAGATACGGAGGAATTTCTAGTTCCTAACGACAATCAAGATCCCTATTTTTAACTGGCCATACTGCTTGGTAGGACTAAGGAAATGCGACTTCCAAAATCCTCCCTACTTAAAACTTCCAAATAACCACCATGCCGTTCGGCGATCCATTTGGCAATG
This sequence comes from Bacillota bacterium, assembly GCA_012799255.1. The sequence continues at coordinate 1,148 of JAAZLQ010000346.1, read as the reverse complement.
GACAAGCCCAATCCAGTCCCACCAGTAGCCCGAGCTCGTGATTCATCCGCTCGATAAAAACGATCAAAAATATAGGGAATATCCTCCGGCGGAATCCCAATGCCCGAATCCTGCACCGTAAACCACACCTTTCCCCCTTCATTCCTAACGGAAATGTAGATGTTTTCACCTACAGGTGTGTATTTGATGGCGTTATCCACTAGTATCCTAGCTGCCTGCTTTACTAAGCCCCGATCTGCGACTACAAAGGATGGTATTGTCTGTAATTCAAAAATATGGCCACCACTAATCATTTCTGTTTCCCCATGAATAGTCTCTGCCAATACTCCCAAATCAAACCTTTCTAGCTGCAAATGCATAGTGTGGTTGTCACCCCGGGCCAAAAAGAGGAGTTGCTCCACTAAATCTTTCATATTAGTAGCCTCTTCCTTAATCGCGTCAATGGATTCTTGTAACGCCTCTGGATCATGTTTTCCCCAGCGATCTAAGAGATTGGCATAACCTTGAATGGCCGCAATTGGTGTGCGTAGTTCATGGGAAGCGTCAGAAACAAAGCGGGCTTGCAAACGATAAGACTCGTTAATCCGCTCTAATAGGCTGTTAATGGCCACGGCCAGACTCTTCAGCTCATCTTGTGTGCCATCTAAATCAATTCTAGTATCTAAACGAGCTGCATTAATCTCATCGAGTGTTCCTGCCAAAGCCTCCATTTCGCCAATAGATAAAGGTCCCTTCTCTTGGGAAAGAGTCTGTGCTTGTTCCGCCAGTTCAGAGATGGGTCTTAAGATATCACGAATCAAATCTGCTCGCGTAATGATAGTTTTAAAAGCAATAATCATCTGGGCGATTAAAAGGACTAAAAATAGGTTTTTCAACACCCATATTATGGAGGCGTACTGGATAATTATGGTATAAGAAAGACCGTTTACATCTACGTCAAATTGGTATTGCAAGGAATCGAAAAGCTGGTAGAGGGAAACGTCCTCCTCTATGCGGGGAATCTTCAACATGCGATAAGCTGATCTGGTTTCAGCAGGAAAGATAGCTTGGAAAGGAGGGGGAAGCGCAATGCCCTTACTAGGACCCGCTCGTTGAAGAACGATAACTTCTCCAAGTTCAGGCAAACTCTGATTTTCGTCGGCTCTACT
>JAAZLQ010000304.1 GCA_012799255.1 Bacillota bacterium | reverse complement strand
TTTTAGGCCTGCATTCTTTGCTAAACCAGAATTAGGCTTGACACCAACGGAAATAATAACAAAATCAGCCTCTATCGCCATTCCATCACTCGTTTTAACGCCAGAAACCTCACCATCGCTGCTTATAATTTCACTAACAATAGTGTTAGTAAATAGGTTTACGTCATGTTCTTCTAAAGTTTTTCTTACAGTGTTGGAATATTCTTCGTCAAGGAAGGGCAGAAGCCTCGGCATTGCTTCCACTACTGTTACGTCTATCCCCGCAAATGTTAGCTGTTCCGCCACTTCAAGGCCAATGAAACCACCCCCGACGACGACAGCTTTTCGATTTCTAGCTTCTTGGACAGCCTTTTTAATCTTCATTCCGTCTTCAACAGTTCTTAAGGAGAACACGCCTTTTGTATGAATGCCTGGGATATCAGGAATTACCGGAGACGCCCCAGTAGCAATGACCAAATAGTCGTATGGGACTACGAGGGTTTCGTTATTTTTCAGATTGAGAACATCGATTGTTTTGTTGGCTGGACTAATATTAATTACTTTGTGGTGGGTATGTGCCAAAATACCTCTTTTTTCGTATAACTCTTCCGGAGTGAAATCAACCAGTTCGGTTTCTGTTTGTACAAGACCCCCTATGTAGTAAGGCAAACCGCAAGCTCCGTAGCTTATAAAGCCTGATCTTTCAAATACATTAACTTCGAGGCCAGGTTGCATCCTTTTCGCTTTCGAAGCGGCACTCAAACCAGCTGCTGTGCCACCAACAACTACGAGTTGTTTTCTCATTGTGTTCACTCCTTCCATTTAGAAAAATAACCGCTGAAAATTTCCCCTATTCATTGTTGCCATATTTCTCTATAACACCAAGCTTTTCCATTAATTCTTTAAGCTCTTCATATTTAGGACCATAAAAGTCAAGATAAGGCCTTCTCAGGTGCCCGCCTGGTAGGCCGAGAATTCTTAGCGCAGCCTTAATGACAATAGGGTTAGACAATTGATAAAGACTCTGCAAAAGAGGATAATATTTAAAATATAGCTTTCTACAGGTTTCCATTTTTTCTATGCTATCCCATGGGCGAGAAAATAAAGCAACCTCTTCGGGGATAATATTTCCACCTATATTGGCCGTGCCATTTCCACCGATTGCAAGCGTTGGTATTACGATTGAATAATCTGGATAGTCACAACAAAGAATATTGATCTTGTCGCCACATAAACGTTTTACTTGTACGAGCTGTTTCACATACGGCATAGCTTCTTTATCAACAATAAAATTAGGGTTATTACTGGAAAGCTTAGCAATGGTCTCGGGCTCAACAAGAACACCTGTTCTGGAGGGATTATTATAAATACCACAAGGGATATTTACGGAACTCATACATGTGTTCAAATGCTCATAGACAGCACTTTGCGGAATAAGAACATATGGCGGTACGGAGAAGATAACGCCATTGCCACCTTCCCCTTCGACGTATTTTGCAAACTCTACGCTTGCCTCTGTTGTATTTGCCGAAGCGTTAAAGAAAACAGGAATTTTTCCTTTTGTCATCTTGATTACTTCTTTTACTATTTCTTTTTTTTCTTTAACTGTAAGAAGGCTTGTTTCGCCACAGGAACCGAGAACAAATAATTGTGAAGTCCCATACTTTACTTGTCTTTCTATAAGCGTTTCGAATCCCGCATAGTCAATGGTGTTATCGGGTTTGAAAGGGGTTGGCATTGCCACCCAAGAACCTGTAGGCCTGATCATAAGACATCTCTCCTATTCGTATGTTTAGTTTTCTGTCAAATAAACGATGATTTTGCAGTGTCTATCTTTTTATTTCTGCTATTATGTCCAATTCCACCGACGAGTTAGCAGGGAGCTCTGCTACCCCTACTGCGGATCTAGCATGTCGTCCACATTCACCCCAGAGTTCTACTAACAAATCAGAAGCTCCGTTAATTACCTGGGGTTGTTGGTTAAATCCGGGAGCGCTATTTACGTATCCAACAACTTTAATTATCTTCTCAACAGCGTCAAGACTTCCGAGTTCTTTTTTTATAGAAGCCAAGCAATTAAGGCATGCATCTCTCGCGGATAGTTTTCCCTCTTCTAGAGAGATTTCTTGCCCCACTTTCCCTAGAAATCTTCTTTCTCCATTAATTGCTGCCGTTTGTCCCGAAGTAAATATAAGATTGCCTGCTACTTGAATTGAAACATAGGAACCCAACGGAATAGGGGGTTGCGGTAGCTCTAGTCCTATATCTGCAAGGTTTTTTTCTATGCTCATGTTGATCCTCCTGTTATTGAAATACATTTTAAGAAAATGTGAAATGCCCCTAACTTATATCTCTCTAAGTTTTAAGTATTTTTGCATTATG
>JAAZLQ010000035.1 GCA_012799255.1 Bacillota bacterium | reverse complement strand
GCCCAGACTAATCTGTAAAGCACGATCAATCTCAGCCATTGTTTTTTCGTCCAAATGGGCAATTTTCTCTTTTAGTCTGCGCTTATCAATGGTGCGTACCTGTTCGAGGAGAATAACAGAATCTTTATCTAGCGAAAAACTGGCACTGTCTAGTTCTACATGGGTGGGTAGCTTAGCTTTTTTGATCCGCGAGGTAATAGCCGCCACGATGGTGGTGGGGCTATATTTATTCCCAACGTCGTTTTGAAGAATCAAAACAGGTCGAACTCCACCTTGTTCGGAACCAATTACGGGGTTTAAGTTAGCATAATAGACATCCCCACGTAAAACGTTATCCACTCTATTCAGCCTCCGCCAACTGGCGCTCGTAATTTTCTAGTAAATCCTCATCATTGCCTTCTTCGGCCAGGGTGAGATTTAACTCTGCCATGATCTGATAGCCCACACGCAGCTTCTCATGTAAGCTGTCGGTTTCTTTCTCCATTATATACAACTGCAAGGCATTTTGTATAAACTGGCTACGATTAATTTTGCGTTCCTGCGCAAGACTATCAACCTGATCTAGGAGTGCTGCCGGGATGCTAATCTGAACCCGTTTGGTATCCACTACAGTAGTCACCTCATTTTGACACGAACTCAAGGTAATTATACAACCTGGGAAAGAGGGCTGTCAATAATGGGAGACGTTGCCTATTTCCATGATTTATGGTAAACTCTGGCTGGGGGTTATATTTTTTACCATGTTTTAGGGGGTTTAATATGAATATATTAGGACTGCGGCTTAGGCAACGGCGCCGACAATTGGGACTGCGCCAAAAGGACCTTGCCGGGGCAGGTACTGCTAGTTTTCTGAGTAAAGTGGAGAGCGGAACAGCCCAACCTTCACTAGCTAATCTCACGACCTGGGCTGCGGAACTAAACACTACACCTGGAGATCTGTTGGGAGATCACTTGGTTTTGGAAGCGGCCAAACAAACGATTCTGCTGACTGAGAAGTGTCTGGGCTACCTCGAGCTACTCCACGTCTCTCCCCTTACTACTTTCCTAAAAGAGCTGACAATTAGTGCTACGTCGTTAAGCGCCCCTGTACCTGATCCACCACGGGATCCTGAACTGGAATACCTAACAGCAACTGTGCTTGTACAGCGCGGCATGCTAATGGAGGCCAAGGCACTAACCAAGAAAGCGTTAGCTACTACCCATTTGTACTGGAAAATCCGGCTCCTTTCTTTATTATATCTCATCTACGAAAAGTTACATGAGCCTGATAAAAAGAGACAGGTTCAGGATGATTTAAAGCTGGTCTTAAATGAACTGGACCATGACCAACTACTCCATATCTTACCAGATGCAGAAGCACTGTCTATGGTTGATTTGGATTTGCTGAAGTTGAGTACTTTGCTCCATTATAAAGGTATGACCTAAAGCAAAGCTAGTCTATGAAAAAAACCACCCGAGAAATTCGGGTGGTTTTTGATTCCCTTTTAACTTAGAACTTAACTTTTACAGCCAAGCTAGCAAAAGGATTGTTGTACTTCAAAGTATCGTTGCTATCGCCGCTAATTGCGGTGAAGTTGTAGGCATGGTTACCAGCGGACAAGGTAAGTGTTGCGTTGCCGCCTACCTTGTAGCTAGCATCGGCCTTGAGAGTCAAGATAGAACCAGCGGTGAAGTGATACGCATCGATATACTGTTTGTAGTAGTCTGCATCTCTTAGCTGGCGAATAACTTCTGCCTGATCAACATTACCATCTTTAAAGCTCTTGAAATCAACTGCTGGAGTAACGGTCAGTTTATCCATTGGAGTTACTTTTACGCTAGCGCCTGCTTCGAAAAGGGACTTCGCCAACGCGACTGTGCTGTGGTATCTAAGGGTAGCACCGCTCTTTCCG
>JAAZLQ010000400.1 GCA_012799255.1 Bacillota bacterium | reverse complement strand
GGTCGTTTTCCCTATTATCCTATTAGCGCCGGAAAACTGAGACGTTACTTTGACCTCAAGAATTTTAGTGACCCCTTCCGGGTTATTAAAGGGGTTTTTGAGGCCTATACTCTGCTTAGGAAGATTAGGCCCCAAGTGGTGTTCAGTAAAGGTGGGTTTGTGACAGTTCCCGTGACTGTTGCTGCTTGGATGTTACATATTCCAGTCGTCTTGCATGAGTCGGATTTGACACCAGGACTAGCTAACAAACTGAGTATGCCCTTTGCCAAAAAACTTTGCTTTACTTTTCCCGAGTCGCCCAGGTACATAAAGGACAAGTTGCAGGACAAAGTGATGGTCACTGGTACACCAATACGCCCAGAACTAACAACGGGTTCAAAGGAGCGAGGGCTTAGCCTTTGTAACTTTTCAGATGAACATTCCACCTTGTTAGTGATGGGGGGGAGTCTGGGTTCTGTAGCATTAAATCGGGTTATCCGAGAGAACCTTACGATACTGACCAAAGACTATCAGATCATCCACTTATGTGGTAAAGGTAATCTTGAGCCGAATATAAACAATCCTCGCTATCATCAATTGGAGTACGCCAAGGATGAACTGCCAGATTTACTCGCTTGCGCAGATTTTGTCCTCTCTCGGGCAGGCGCAAACTCCATATTTGAGTTAGTTGCTCTGGCAAAACCCAACATTTTGGTCCCACTTTCACGTCAGGCTAGCCGTGGCGATCAGATTTTAAACGCACAATCTTTTGCGAAGCAGGGTTTTAGCCTGGTGATTCAGGAGGAGGAGCTCAATATCCAAGCTCTGCAAGAAAATCTAATGTTATTAGCACAAAGCGAGGCCCGCTTTATCAAGGCCATGGAAGACTCCCAGTTAAAAGACGGTACTGCAAACATTTTGCGGATCATTGAGGAAGTAACCAAAAAATAGTTGCGAACGCAAGTAAAATATGGTATTATTTTACTATGTTAGAATATAACAAGAGATGGGAGTGACCCAAATGTCCGTTAAGCTTGCAGTAATCTATTACAGTTCAACGGGAACGAACTATCAATTAGCTCAGTGGGCGAAGGCCGGTGCCGAGGAACTGGGAGCAGAAGTAAAACTTGTAAAGGTTCCAGAACTTGCGCCTCAGGCAGCCATTGACTCAAATCCTGCATGGAAAGCCCATGCTGAAGCCACAAAGGATGTCCCTACTGTTCAGTTGTCTGATTTGGAGTGGGCCGATGCGATTATCTTCAGTGTACCTACTCGTTTTGGTAATATGGCCGCACAAATGCGCCAGTTCTTAGATACGACAGGTGGATTGTGGTTCCAAGGAAAGTTGACTAACAAGGTTGTCAGCGCGATGACGTCTGCCCAAAATCCCCATGGCGGACAGGAGGCAACAATCTTGTCACTGTATACCAACATGTATCATTGGGGAGCGATTGTTGTTGCACCGGGGTTTACTGACTCGTCCATTACAGTAGCCGGGGGGAATCCTTACGGAACGAGCGTATCCGTGGATCAAAAGGGGAACATGGTGGAAGATGTGGAAGAAGCAGTAAAGTATCAGGCTAAACGCACTGTGACGGTCGCTCAATGGATAAAAGACGCAAATAAGTAAGATTCTATGCCAAAAGGCTAAGGTGGAGAGTTTCTCCGAACCTTAGCCTTTTTCGTTCTCCTAGTTCTTTACTTTACTGTAATGGTTTTACTATTCTCCCACAGGCCGTGGATGTTACAGTAGCTAAGGGCTATAAGTGTTCCGCTCTCCTTGAGTCTCACTGTCACTTTGGCAAAGGGATCTGTGTAGCAAGGTCCTTCATGGCCACCTTTGAGACCTTCGCCATGTCCAGTGAACTGAAAATCAGCTAACTCAAAGGTAAAGCCTTCACTGGGTTGAAAAAGTAGTTTAACCCAGCGGATGTGGTGCTCAGCAGTATTTGGATGGGGATTATCCGCTCCAATACTAACTCCAATCTCCACTGGTTCATTTGCTTGGACCGTCTCGGGTGCATCGATGACAGGGACGTGTTTCTCACTTTTCCAGTCGCCACTGCGCAGCACTTCACCTAGTTTCATAAGCAACCTCCTCGTAATTTGATGGTAAGTCTATCTTTCTAGAAATGGTTAATTTCTCCTGCGCTTGTTTCTGTAATAAAAGGTACCAAGTGGCACACTCTAATGCTGAGGTGAGTTTATGACTATATGTCCTTTCTGCAATCAACCAATGGATAGAATAACCCCTGATGAGGAAGACACCCTGACAGATCTATTTCGGTGCGGAGCCTGTCAGGTTGAACAAGCGGTCTACTGGGAACTTGGGGAAAGACTTCTTGCCTGGGACGATGATCCAAACCAGATTAAGTGATCTTGGAGAGGTGATGCTTTGCTTGTCGTGTTTTTGGCTTCATTTGTCCCGGGTCTTTTTTGGCTGTGGTACTTTAATCGATTTGACGTGGGCGATAAAGAATCGCTAGGGAGACTGTTTCTTTGTATGGTGTTCGGAGCTTTTGCGGTAATCCCAGCATTGAGTTGGGAGGCACCTTTTAAAAACCTTTTACAGGGTTCCAACTCGCTTTCGCTCCAGTTAGGATTATCTTTCCTGGTTGTTGGGCTAGGGGAAGAACTGTTTAAACTTGTGGCTGTTTACTTAGCGGCTTCCAGAACGCCGGAGTTTAGCGAACCTATGGATGGTATTATCTATGCCATTGCCACCGCGATTGGCTTTTCGGTGGTAGAAAACATTCTCTACATTTCTGCCTTTGGACTAGTGGTGGCCCCTTTGCGTGGTACAGTGGCCACGTTAGCCCATATATCCTTTTCTGGCTTAGCCGGTTACTTTCTGGGGAGAGCAAAGTTTTCCGATCAAGTACTCTCGAACTTGGGGGTGGGACTTGCTGTGGCAACCTTTGCCCATGGTTTGTATGATTTTCTCCTCATCACCAATTTTGTCTCGCCAGTGGTTCTAGTACTACTCATCGGCGGGCTTCAGTATTTACTTTTTGTGGCCATACGTCGTGCCTTAGCGTCTTCGACGAGGTGATCCTTGTCTAGGTCACATCCCTATGCTAAAATGGGAATGGAAAGGGTGTGACAGTATGGCAGGTCATTCTAAGTGGGCTAATATTAAACATAAAAAGGCCAAGGAAGATGCAAAGCGAGGCCAAGTGTTCACTAAAGTAGGACGTAAGATTACGGTTGCCGTAAAGGAAGGCGGGCCGGATCCAGAGTCTAACACGAGTCTACGGTTAGCTATCGAAGAGGCTCGGTCAGTAAACATGCCAAACGACAACATTGAAAGGGCCATTCAACGCGCAGTAGGCGGTCTTGAGGGTGCCTCTTACTCAGAAGTATTTTACGAGGGTTATGGACCTAACGGAGTAGCCATTATGCTTCATACCCTAACAGACAATCGTAATCGCACAGCTGGTGAGGTACGTCATCGTTTTTCCAAGTACGGTGGAAACCTCGGTGAAAGCGGTTGTGTTGCTTGGATGTTTGAACGTCGTGGCCTTCTAGTTGTGGAGCGCGGGGAAGTCGATGAGGATGAAGTCATGCTTCAGGCTTTAGAGACGGGCGCAGATGATGTGGTAACAGAAGGCGATGTTATTCAGATCATAACTGATCCTAGTGATTTCTTGCGAATTAAGGGCGAGTTAGAGGAACAAGGTCTCAAGTTCCTCGGGGCAGAAATTAGTTTTATACCGCAAAATACTGTAGAAGTGGGCGAAGCGGAAGCGGAGACTATAGAGAAGCTCATTGAAATGCTTGAAGAGTTAGACGAAGTACAAGAGGTTTACTCTAACTACGAGGTACAGTAATAAGGAGAATATTGTCTTAAGCTCAGGGCATAATCTCCCTTAGGGAGGGAGGTTAATGCGTCGCTTAGTCGTGTTGATTCTGCTGGGAGTGTTCTTTTTCTTGCTTGCTTTTCTGCTGACCGTGCGGTTTTTCCCATCTCTCAGCTGATCTAATCAGGGTAGTGCAGCCTCAATCGAGTGGATTGGGGCTCTTTTTTTGGACTTCTTGGTGAACGGTGGCTCGTGGCAAGGAGTTACTCCGGTTTGTGTCGAATAGAGCCCGGAGGATGTGGTTGAATGATAGTGTTAGGAATAGACCCAGGAACTGCCATAACCGGATATGGCGTGGTTAGGGTGGAGAACAACAAACATACCGTGCTCGGGTATGGGGCCATTCGTACCCCGGCAAAACAGATCACCTCTCTACGCTTGGAAACGATTTATGCAGAGCTCACCAAGCTGATCAATGAGTTCAACCCGGATTGCCTGGCGGTGGAGGAGCTGTTCTTTAACAAAAATGTGTCCACTGCCTTGGCAGTGGGACAAGCACGGGGCGTTAGTATTTTAGCAGGCTCGCATGCAGGGTTACCGGTATTCGAATACACACCTCTTCAGGTGAAAACGGCAGTAACAGGCTACGGACGAGCTACCAAGGATCAGGTAGCCTACATGGTACGCATGCTCCTGGGATTGCAGGAAGTTCCCAAGCCAGATGATGTTACAGATGCATTAGCCATTTGCTTGTGTCACGGCTATAATGCCAACAATTGGGGGAGATCGGGTTGATTGTTTCATTAAAGGGAAGGCTAGAAGATGTTACAGAAGGTACAATAGTCCTTGATGTTCAGGGAGTGGGCTATGAAGTTAACGTCACGGGCTCTGTATTAAAGCATCTGCCTCCTTTGGGTCAAGAGTTACAAGTACAGACCTATATGCAGATTCGGGACGATAATATGATCCTTTATGGATTTTCTTCCTGGGAAGAACGCAGCCTTTTTCTGAAAATCATCAGTGTCAACGGTATTGGGCCAAAAAGCGGGCTTGCGATCTTATCTAATATTGCCCCCGAAGCATTTATGCTGGCCGTACAGAGGCAAGATTTGAAGACGTTGACCACCTTGCCTGGGGTAGGAAAAAAGACTGGTGAGAGGATTTTGCTTGAGTTAAAGGATGCATTCAAAGATGTCATTTGGCCAGAGGATGAAACCGAAGATCTACCGATTGTACCAGGCGGAGTTTTAGACGATGCGGTGGCTGCCTTGATTGCCTTGGGGTATAGTTCAAATGAAGCGGAACGCATGGTCAATTTGGCGCAACCCCACTTGACAGAAAGCTATGATTTACAAGAACTGCTGAAAGTGGCATTAGCCCAAAATGGTCAACAAAGGGGTGAACGTGGTTGGAGACGGAAAGGATAGTAAGTGCTTGGAAACGACCTGATGACTGGGATGTGGAAACTTCGTTGCGTCCCCGGACTTTAGCAGAATACATCGGGCAAGACAAGGTCAAAGAACATATGAGGTTGTTTATCACAGCGGCGAAACAACGCAACGAAGCTCTGGATCATGTTCTACTCTATGGACCGCCTGGGCTGGGTAAGACAAGTCTAGCTCACATTATTGCCGCCGAAATGGGGGTCGGGATCCATACCACCTCTGGCCCTGCCATAGAACGCCAGGGAGATTTGGTGGCTATTTTGACTAGTATCCAAGCAAATGATGTATTATTTATTGATGAGATCCATCGTTTGAATCGCTCGGTGGAGGAGGTCCTCTATCCGGCCATGGAAGATGCGGCTGTGGATATTGTTATTGGGAAGGGGCCAGGAGCCCGTTCGGTTCGGATTGATCTTCCACCTTTTACTTTGGTCGGTGCCACAACTAGGGCAGGCATGCTCTCCTCGCCTCTGCGGGATCGTTTTGGCATGCTCAGCCGTTTGGACCTTTACGAAACTAAGGATTTGCAGGCCATTGTCATGAGGGCTGCCAAGATCCTGAACGTTCAAATCGACGAGGAAGGTGCTATGGAAATCGCTAGGCGCTCAAGGGGTACACCTCGAGTTGCTAATCGCTTACTAAAGCGTGTACGGGATTATGCTCAGGTAAAGGCGGATAATCTGATCACTCACAGTGTAGCCAAAGATGCCTTGGGCTTATTTGAAATAGATGCGAATGGTTTGGATGAGATGGATCGTCGTATTTTACTCACAATTCATCGGGTATTTGGGGGCGGGCCTGTGGGAGTGGAGAGCCTTGCAGCAGCCATCGGCGAAGAGGCGAATACCATCGAGGACGTTTACGAGCCCTTCCTAATGCAATTGGGCTTCTTACAACGTACCGCCAGGGGACGTTGTTTGACTAGTGTTGGCTATGAGTACCTTGGAATCAGTCCCCCTGAAGGAGCAGGTGACGTGAATTGACCTGGAAGACTGAAGGGATAGTACTACGAGTACGTAATTTGGGTGAAGCAGATCGAATTGTCACCCTATACACAAAGGAGCGGGGGAAACTAAATGTAGTGGCTAGAGGAGCACGACGGATTCGGAATCGTTTGCTCAGTCCAACGCAGGTGTTCACCCATGGACGTTATTTGATTTTCCCGGGGAAAGGCTTGCATAATTTGAGTCAAGCAGACATTATCAACAGTGGGCAAAACCTTCGTGATGATTTGGAAAAGTTCGCTTACGCTTCGTATATAACGGAACTTCTTGATTCGTCCACGGCGGAAGAAGACCCCTCATTGGAAGTCTTCGCCCTTTTGGCCGGGACTCTTTCGCTGGGGGAAAAGGGGCGGTTGCAGCTGGCGGCTCGTGCTTTTGAGATCAGACTTATGCGGGCCCTTGGTTATGAACCTGAGTTATACTCTTGTCTGAACTGTCGTGAGAGTTTACAAGGTAACGTCTTCTTCACCGAAGAAGGTGGGGTTTTGTGTCATCGATGCAAAGGTGAAGTCCCGGACGCTATGTCTCTTACTAATGGTACCTGGGAGTTAATGAAAAAGCTTCTGGAGTGGGAATTCTCTAAGTTGACTGTCTTACACCCAGCCGCCAATAATGAAGAAGAGTTGCGTAGGGTGATGCGTAAGTACTTAGATTATCGGCTAGAATACCCGTTGAAGTCCCTTGATTTCCTAGAGACTTTGCAGGCGATCCCGCCGGCTTCAGATTGACATTTTGTGGTGAATTTGATATAAATTAAGCGAAATATTTTTGCGAATCCTCTAGAGAACCTTTCGTCCCTTGCCGTTGGGTGAAAGGTTTTTCAGACTTTGTCTTACTCATGTGTGATTTTGGATATCCAGTAAGGGGTGGCTAGATGAATCTGCAAGAGATGATTATGAAACTTCAAGCATATTGGGCTTCTAAGGGGTGCATAATTTATCAACCCTATGATTTAGAAGTTGGCGCTGGGACAATGTCACCAGCTACTTTTTTGAAAGTCTTGGGACCTGAACCGTGGAATGTTGCTTATGTTCAGCCAAGCAGAAGACCAACAGATGGGCGATATGGTGAAAACCCCAATCGCGTTCAACATTATTATCAATACCAAGTGATCCTTAAGCCCTCGCCTGACAATGTACAAGAACTTTATTTAGGTAGTTTAGAGGCGTTGGGAATTGATCTTTTAAAACATGATGTCCGTTTTGTAGAAGATGACTGGGAGTCACCTACATTAGGTGCCTGGGGTTTAGGTTGGGAAGTGTGGTTAGATGGTATGGAGATCACACAGTTCACCTATTTTCAGCAGGTTGGTGGGATCGATGTAAAACCTGTGTCCGCTGAGATCACCTATGGCGTGGAACGTCTCGCCATGTTTATTCAAGGTGTGGATAGCATGTTTGATCTAATTTGGACAGATGATGTTACATATGGCGATGTGTTTATGCAAAATGAAATCGAGTTTTCTAAGTACAACTTTGAGGCAGCTGATACGGACAAACTTTTTACCCTTTTTGATTTATTCGAGGATGAAGCCAGAAGGCTAATCGAAATGGGTCTGGTGCTCCCAGGGTATGATTGCGTACTTAAATGCTCTCATACTTTTAACCTTCTGGATGCTCGAGGTGCAATTGGCGTCAGTGAGCGGACTCGTTTTATAGGTCGTGTTAGGGCGTTGGCCCGTTTGGCGGCCCAAGGTTACTTAGCTGAACGGGAGAAGTTAGGCTTTCCACTCTTGAAAAGGGGGCGTGTTTAGATGCAAGATTTTTTATTGGAGTTAGGGTTTGAAGAACTGCCAGCCCGCTTTGTGGAAGGTGCTCTGGGGCAGTTATCGGAGGCTATCACCAAGAGACTAAACCAAGCTAGACTCCAACACGGCAAAGTCGTTCACTACAGTAGCCCCCGTAGGTTAGCTATCTTAATCCGAGATCTACAATTGCAGCAGGAAGATTTAGTGGAAGAAATTAAAGGCCCACCCCTTACTATTGCCAGGGATGAAAGTGGAAACCTGACCAAAGCTGGTCAAGGCTTTTTGCGTTCCCAAGGAGTCGATGAGAGTGTTGTTTTTGTCAAGTCTTTCCAAGGGGCCGACTATCTTTACGTGAAAAAAGAGATTCGTGGCCAAAAAACCGCTACTCTCTTAAAGCCCCTCTTGGAAGAGTCCATCGCCAGTTTGGGGTTCCCTAAGAACATGCGTTGGGGCGACTATGATTTACGTTTTGCCCGCCCATTAAGATGGATTCTTGCTTTACTTGGTTCTGAGGTTATTCCAGTTGAGGTAGGCCCGGTTAAGGCGGGGCAGATTACCTTTGGGCATCGTCAATTGAGTTCAGGTAGCATTGCCATTAACGCACCACAAGATTATTGTTCTACGTTAAAGGAACACTATGTTGTGGTGGATTCTTCAGAGCGACGGACAATGATTTGGCAGCAGATTCAGGCTCTTGCCAAAACTGAAGGAGCAGAGGTCCACCAAGACGAGGACCTCTTGAGTGAAATCGTAAATCTAGTAGAGTATCCCACTGCCTTCTGTGGTAGCTTTGACGCAGAGTATCTAGAGGTGCCTGCCGAGGTATTGATCACTTCGATGAAAGAACATCAGAGGTATTTCCCGCTCCATGATCCTGCAGGGAAATTGTTGCCGAAGTTCCTCGGGGTACGTAATGGAGCAGATAATCATCTGGATAACGTTGTTCGGGGTAATGAAAAGGTTCTCGAGGCACGGCTGGCGGATGCGAAATTCTTCTATGATGAGGACTTAAAGCATAGGCTTGAGGACAATTTAGAGTCACTTGAGCGGGTAGTTTTCCAAGAAAAACTAGGTTCTATGGGAGAGAAGATCCGCAGAATCGAGCGGTTAACTAAGCAATTAGTGACCATATTAGGGCATGCTGAGAACGAAGACACTGCATTGCGTGTGGCACGTTTAGCTAAGTGTGATCTAGTTTCCCAAATGGTCTACGAGTTTCCCGAACTCCAAGGAGTGATGGGGGAAAAATACGCTTTAGCTCAAGGGGAAGAGGTTGTGGTAGCTACCGGGATTCGCGAGCATTATATGCCACGCTTTTCTGGAGATGCTCTGCCCAGCACGGTGGAAGGCACGGTTGTCAGTTTAGCAGACAAACTGGATACCCTGGCCGGTTATTTTGCCATTGGCAAGATCCCCACAGGTTCCCAGGACCCATTTGCCTTGCGACGCCAAGCACAAGGTGTGGTACAGATGCTTGTACAGGGCCAATACGCTGTCCCATTGCGCACACTGATCACCTTGGCGGGAGAAGGCTATCAGGATGTGACTCTTAGCGAAGAGCATACTGAGGCCCTCGTGGAGTTCTTATTGGCCAGGTTGAGGGTTTTACTACAAGAACAAGGTTATAGTTATGACGTCCTAGATGCTGTTATGGCTTCTGGTGATGATCGTATCCCTCATGTGTTAAAGAAAGTTCAGGCCATCTCCCAGTTTAAAGAGGATGAACACTTCAGTGATCTCATGACCGGGTTTGAGCGGGTGGCTAATTTGGCCGCTAAAGCTGAGGGTGGTAATCTGGATCTCAATGCCTTTGCGGAAGCGGATCGAGTTTTCCACCACTCCTTGGAGGAGCTGAACAGGGGTTGTCAACCCCTATTTGAGCAGGGAAGTTATGGTGAGATTTTGCAGAACTTAGCCAACTTCCGTGAGGCTGTGGATCGCTTCTTTAATGAAGTCATGATAATGGATGAGAACCCAATTGTTCGCACGAATCGTCTATTACTACTTAAGCAGGCTCTGAACTTGTATATATTATGTGGTGATTTGCGCTTGATTGTTTCAAATTAGTAAAGATGTAAGATGATGGAAGGATAATGGAGTGAAATAAAGAATAAGGTCTTTTGGTAATTCACCCCATGATTGCCTAGTTTTGTCGATATGCTCCCCTTAGGGGGAAACATAGACTTCAAAAATGGAAAAGGAGGATGCATATGAGCACCAAGTGGGTTTATTTCTTTGGTAATGGTCAAACAGATGGCCAGCAACATGATAGGAACTTAGTTGGTGGTAAAGGTGCCAACTTAGCAGAAATGGTAGAGCTTGGTATTCCTGTACCAGCAGGACTCACCATCACAACGGAAGCTTGTACAGCATTTTATGGCAATGGAGAGAAATGGGTAGACGGTCTCGAGGAACAGATCAAAGAGAATCTTGTTCGCATTGAAGAGGCTATGGGGGCTAAATTCGGTGATAACGAGAATCCCCTACTTCTATCCGTACGTTCTGGCGCAAGGGTTTCTATGCCTGGAATGATGGATACTGTATTGAACCTCGGTTTGAATGATCAAACCGTAGAGGCCTTAGCAAATAAATCTGGTAATCCCCGATTTGCCTGGGACTCCTATCGTCGTTTTATCCAAATGTATGGCGACGTTGTAATGGGAGTAGAACATGACCTCTTCGAATCCGCATTGGCCAAGGCCCGCGAACAAGCTGGCGTAGAGTTGGACAATGAACTATCTGTAGAGGCTTTGCAGGCATTGGTAGCAGAGTACAAGCAAATTGTTCAAAAGTCTGCTGGCGAGTTGTTCCCCAACGATGCTTTTGAACAGCTCCGTGGCGCTATTAATGCGGTTTTTCGTTCTTGGAATACAGCCCGTGCTATCCGCTATCGTCAAATCAACCACATTCCTCATGAGTGGGGTACAGCGGTTAACGTACAGGCCATGGTTTACGGAAACATGGGTGAGAACTCCGGTACTGGAGTAGCCTTTACCCGTGACCCATCCACCGGAGAAAATGTTTTCTACGGTGAGTATCTCATGAATGCTCAGGGTGAAGACGTAGTAGCGGGAATCCGTACTCCTCATCCTATCGCTCACTTACAAGAAGAAATGCCTGAGGTTTACGATGAGCTCGTAAAAATCTACAAGCTCTTAGAGAACCACTATAAAGACATGCAAGACGTGGAGTTTACCATTCAAGAGGGCAAACTCTACATGTTACAAACTCGTGCAGGCAAACGCACTGCCACTGCTGCAGTACGTATGGCTGTAGAAATGGTAGAAGAAGGTCTCATCGACAAGAAGACTGCCGTTATGCGCGTTGCTCCAGAGCAACTTGATCAGCTCCTGCACCCCATGATCGATCCAAAGGCTAAGTATGATGTAATTGCCAAGGGCTTACCTGCATCCCCAGGCGCAGCCGCTGGTCGCATCGTGTTTTCAGCTGAAGATGCAGAAGAATGGAAGAACCGTGGCGAGCAGGTCATTCTTGTTCGCAACGAAACCTCTCCAGAAGATATTGGTGGTATGGACGTGGCAGAAGGTATTCTCACTGCCCGTGGTGGTATGACTTCTCACGCTGCTGTAGTAGCCCGTGGTATGGGTAAATGCTGTGTAGCAGGTTGTGCAGCAGCCCAGATTAGTGAAGCCAATAAGACCCTCACCTTTGGTAATACTGTACTTAAGGAAGGCGACTGGATCACTCTCAATGGTACAGCAGGCGAAGTCATCGTTGGTCAAGTACCAATGGTAGAAGTGCAAGTTGAAGGTAATTTTGGAACACTTATGGAGTGGGCTGATGAGTTCCGCGCTTTGGGCATTCGTACGAACGCTGATACACCCCATGATAGCCAAACCGCTTTAGATTTTGGTGCCGAGGGTATTGGTCTGTGCAGAACTGAGCACATGTTCTTCGAAGGAGAACGTACCAGTGCTGTTCGTCAGATGATCTTTGCTAATGATAAAGCCGGTCGTGAAGCCGCTTTAGCAAAACTCTTGCCTTACCAAAAGGCAGACTTTAAGGCTATTTTTACCACAATGCAAGGGTTACCTGTAACAGTTCGTCTGTTAGATCCTCCTCTCCATGAGTTTGTACCACATGATGAGGAAACCATTAAAGACTTAGCTGGTGAGATGGGTCTATCAGTTGAGGCCCTAAAAGCTCGCATTGAAGCTCTAGAAGAAATGAACCCAATGCTCGGCCATCGTGGCTGCCGTTTGGGTGTAACTTATCCAGAGATTTACGCGATGCAAGCTAGAGCCATTTTCGAAGCTGCTGCTGAACTGACCAAGGATGGCCTGAAGGTATTCCCAGAGGTTATGATTCCTCTAATTGGAACCGTGGCCGAACTGCAGCTCATGAAGGAAGTTTGCGTTGAAGTAGCAGAGACCGTCATGCAAGAAATGGATGTTAAGTTCCAGTACCTCGTAGGTACCATGATGGAGATCCCCAGAGCATGTGTAGTAGCTGATGTTATTGCACAAGAAGCTGAGTTCTTCTCCTTTGGAACAAATGACTTGACCCAAATGACCTTTGGTTACAGCCGTGACGATGCTGGCACCTTCTTACCCGAATACATTGATAAAGGCGTTTTGGAGAGAGATCCCTTCCAGACTCTAGATCAAGTTGGAGTTGGTGCTTTGGTGAAAATGGGTGTAGAAAAGGGTCGTTCCACAAAGCCTAACCTCAAGGTTGGTGTTTGTGGTGAGCATGGTGGAGACCCTGCTTCTATCGACTTCTTCCACCGTGTTGGCTTGGATTATGTAAGCTGCTCGCCATACAGAGTACCCATTGCTCGCTTAGCTGCAGCTCAGGCAAATATCCGTAATCCTCGCTAGTTCGACTGCTGAACAAGGGGAGGAAAAACCTCCCCTTATGGGGAACCCATACTATAACGGTGTGGGTTCTTTTGCGTGATTGGGGGGGTTAAGGTGAGATTTGTAGATTCTATCCTGGAGTGGGAAAACCACTACTTGTCGTCTTATGCTATGAAAGCCAGTCAAAGTAAGGGTCGGGTATATCCAGAAGAACCTAGCTCTTATTCAACTTGCTTTCAGCTGGATCGAGAACGGATTGTTCATTCCAAGGCCTTCAGACGTTTAAAATCTAAAACACAGGTCTTTATCGCTCCCAAAGGTGATCATTATCGCACCAGATTGACCCATGTCCTTGAGGTTACCCAAATAAGTCGTAGTGTGGCCAGGGCGCTACGACTTAATGAAGATCTTACTGAGGCCATCGCCTTGGGCCATGATTTGGGGCACACCCCCTTTGGACATGCGGGAGAAAAGGCTCTGAACATTCTCGTGGGTCATTTTAGGCACAATGAGCATAGTCTACGGGTGGTTGATGTACTAGAAGAGTTTTCTCCTAATTTTCCCGGTCTCAACCTGACCTGGGAAGTGCGGGATGGAATCCTTAATCACACCGGTTCGGCAAGACCCCAGACCCTGGAAGGTCAGGTGGTGAAGATTTGCGATCGGATTGCTTATCTAAATCATGATGTTGAAGATGCAGTGCGTGGGGGAATATTCTCCGAGACAGACTTGCCAGAACAGGTGCTTCAGGTGCTGGGTGCTAACAAGCAGGAGCGGATTCGTACCATGGTCACTGACATTTTACACACCAGTTTTGATCGCGACTTTGTGGCCATGAGTCCGCAAATAGAGGAAGCAACGAATCTGCTGCGAGATTATCTTTTTGAAAATTTCTACCTAAACTCCGTGGCTAAACAGGAAGAATCAAAAGTTCATGGTGTAATAAGTATGTTGTATCAATACTATTTGGAACATGGGGAGCGCTTTCGCGGTGTAGACAACCCCGAGCTGGAGATCGCAGATTACATTGCGGGCATGACAGACCGCTTTGCTATTGAGGAGTTCCAAAAGTGCTTTTTACCGACAGGATGGGGCTGGCTTGAGCTCAAGGGAGGTGACGGGCATCGCTCGTTTTTCTGATGAGTGGATCGAGTTAGTTAAGTCTTCTGTAGATATTGTGGAGCTAATAGGTCGCAGAGTAGAGTTAAGGCAAACTGGACAAAACTATGTTGGATTGTGCCCGTTCCACAATGAAAAGACCCCGTCTTTCACTGTTAATCCTGAAAGACAGTTTTATCATTGCTTTGGTTGTCAAAGTGGAGGAAACGTAATTAACTTCGTAATGGAGACAGAACAGCTCTCCTTTCCAGAAGCGGTGACCAAGTTAGCACGGGAAAGTGGCATTGAAGTTCCCGCCGTTTCTGACCGAGAGCAAAAAAGGGAAGCGGAGCGGGAAAGGCTGCGTAAGGTAAATGAGTTAGCTGCCCGCTATTATTATCGCAATTTGCGCGCACCAGTTGGAACGGCTGCCAGAGTGTACTTAGAAGACCGGGGAATTACCGAACAGTTGGCCAGAAATTTTTATTTGGGCTATGCCACAGATGAGTGGGATGGTTTGGTTAAATTCTTGAGCGACAAAGGGGTCGACTTGCAGGTTGCTCAAGCTGCAGGGTTGGTTTCCCGTGGCAACCGAGGATACATTGACCGATTTCGAGGGAGACTGATGTTTCCCATTTGTGATCACCTGGGACGTTTTTTGGGCTTTGGTGGTCGTAGCACCAAAGACGGTCAACCTAAATATCTTAATACTGGGCAAACAGCTGTTTTTAATAAAAGTTATATTCTTTATGGATTGAATTGGTCCAAAGAGGAAATCAAAGCGCAAGATAGTGTTGTCATTGTAGAGGGGTATACCGACTTAATCTCCCTCTTCGCAGTTGGTGTTAAGAACGTGGTAGCTTCTTTGGGGACCGCCTTTACTCCAGCACATGCCCAATTGCTTAAGCGTTTCTGTTCTCGGGCAGTGATCGCATTCGATGGTGACAGCGCTGGTCAGCGGGCTGCTTGGCGCGGCATCGAAGTGCTGCATGAATCCGAGCTTCAGGTGCGTGTCGCTGCTTTAGATGGTGGTGAGGATCCTGACACCTATGCTAGGACATACGGGGCTAAGAAGGTTGCAGAATGGCTAGATTCAGCCAAGCCTTTTCGGGAATACCAAGTTGATAGAATTATTTCCCAGCACGATGTAGAAACTAGAGAAGGAAAATTGGCTGCATCCACAGAACTTGTTACATTGCTAGCTCAGCTAACTAGTCCCCTCGAGCGAGATGAGTATACCAGCTATGCCGCTCAGCGACTTGGGGTACTAGAACGCTCTTTGGCTGCGGAAGTTCGGGAAAAGCTGGGAATAGATACACCTAAGGGAGAACACACTAGGCGTAATATCAAAAATGCTCCAAAAGTAAAAGTAGAAGCAGGGGAAAGGCGTCGGGAGAGGGAAGTGATTAGATACCTTTTGCAGCAACCAGATCTTTTGGTTTACTTGCAGGATAGGGGCGTCACGGAAAACGACTTTCATTATCCTGATTATCGACAGGTTTTTGCCTCCCTGATGCAGAATACCTCAGATCCAGAAGGGACTGCTATTGCTAGTCGGCTATTGTCTTTGCCGCCACTTACCGTGAGTTGGGAAGACTGCTTCGGTTCATTTCTAGAAGTTTTACAGAAACGAAGATTGCAGAAGATAGAGGAAAAGCTTTCCCTCT
>JAAZLQ010000382.1 GCA_012799255.1 Bacillota bacterium | reverse complement strand
TTACCACTTTCTCCTGTTGAAGGAAAATCAGATAATGAAGCAAATTCTAAAACATCATCTACATAGCTAGGTAATTGACTAGCAGGAACTTTACCAGCTGCATCTAATTCAGCTACACCATTATTAGTTCCCTTTAAAGAAGCATCCATAGGAGTAAAACCTAATGCATCAGTAACATCGGTGTTAGTAATTTCACTTCTA
Organism: Bacillota bacterium; assembly: GCA_012799255.1. The sequence continues at coordinate 6,570 of JAAZLQ010000382.1, read as the reverse complement.
ATAGTAGAAGAAGATTTATTTTCTACATTTCCAAGTCCTACATCATCTTTAGTTACTGTGTGACTGTGAGTAGTAATGTTACCAACTAATTTAGCTTCTATTTCACTTTTGGTTATGTCACTATTCTTTTGTGCGTTAGATGGTGCGTGAGTAGTTAGACTATGTTCATATGCTAACTTCCCCCTATCCCCTCTGTAAGCAGTAGTTGATGTTTCACCAAGCTCTATTGATTCTACTGCTTCCCATTCTCCATCTTTCCTTACATACTGGTTCCCATCAATTGGAGCTTCTCCTACTTTATGAGGAACTACCAACACCCAACGTCCTGGGTCTGTCGCTAACACATTATTAGGCTTTACTCCTGATGTAGCTTCAGAATCATATTCATATATCTCTCCAGTTGTGTGGATGATTGTGATATCTCCATCCATATTGTTTACTATGGCTTGCATAGTGGAGATAGAACTCTTGACCCTTACAGTTGGATAGGTAATTTGCTCAACAATTTCTTGCCCCTTAAATATCCACTCCGCAGAATCCTCTGGTGATACACCTTGTGGGATATCTGAATTTGCAAGGTATAATTCCAGTCTTTGGAATTGTGGATCAGGTGAAGATTCGTTCTTGTATGAAACAATACTCCCCTCAGTATAACCACCTTCTTTCGTAGGGTTGTAAGATGAGGCTGTCTCTATCGTTACAGTCTCTATGACGGTGGTTGGGTCTACTGTTACACTCTGTCCTTGATACACCCACTTCTCAGGGTGTGTCTCTGGGGATTGTCCTACCAGAGTTGTCTCCTTACACCTGTAAATTGCTTCATTGTGGAACTGTTCATCTGGTGAAGATGGATTCACAAATGATACGAATACATTCCCTGCCTTATATACTTTGTTACTTTGCCATGACTCTACCTGTCCAACAGTGATTGTGGAAGGTTTCAGTAGAGTTTGTATGGAGGAATACCCTCTGTAATACCACTCATCATCCACAACATTATATGCCAACTGTCCAACCATCAAATCCCTTGATTTATCAAACCTATTGTCGTCAGGCATGATTGTGGGAGGATTTGGTATGGTTGGACGCTGTCCTGCTTGTGTTAGGATGAGTGGTTGAACTCCTGCTATTAATCTACTCATATCTTAGATGTCTTTTATTAATCTTACTGTGTGTGCCCCATTTCTATTGTCACTATTTGGAGGCCATATGTACCCTGGTTTCCCAATGGAAAGGATCAAGCTATTAGCAATGAACAACGCTATCGTATCTGCATAAAAATATTCTCCATTATTAACCCAAAATGAAGAATACACCTTAAACAAAGTGTACGATAATTCTCCATTATTTATGCGGGCGTATCCTGCAGGAACAAATCCTAACCCTAATTCGTTTGTGGCATCATTTTCATGCCACCATAAATCATTATCATCAGATGAAATCTTATTTGCAATGAGAGAATATTGGGCTGTGGTTTCGTTTAGGATTTCAAGGTAATCCAAAAATTTCAACATATCGTGTGTGGTTGGTAGCCTATACCCTGGATTGTCTGCCAATAACCTCTCTGTAGCTTCAGCAGTATAGAGTAGCCCATAACCACTTTCATTCAATGGATCTCCATTTGGGTAATAAATGCCATCGCCTCCATCATTCCATGTTTCATTCTTTGTTTTCCAGATCATGTCTCCAACCCTCACTTCTCCTGCTGCTGGCATTATATCCTCATTTGGGGAATAATTCGTTAGCGAAATGTGGGTGTATGTTGGAGTTGATTGCTGTTCTTTCCCACCAACTACCTTGAGAGTCAAGTCTTCATCTGAAATCCCAGACCTAAACCAATATTCTACAACAATACCATTTTCTATCACGCCCACAGTTAATCCAATAACTCTTGTACCTTGTGTACCTATTAAGGCATCTTCTACTGATTGATATGGACCATATCTCTCATCTACATTTGATAGTGGGACAACTGGTCTAATCCCAAATGGAAGTTCTAAACTCATATTACGATATTGTTACTAAATGTTTATGATTGGATCTATAAGGTATTGAAATTTTCATTGCATATACTTTATATGTAACTAAATTCCCCTGACCATCTGGCACATTTGTAACTGTCCCAGACAAATTATAGATCGCTGTTAAATTTACATTCATTGCATCTTTATCAAACACACTTAAAAGATTCTTAGTGGATGGTATTGCGATAATGAATACAGTATTTTCATCCCCTGTATTAAGTGCGAATGAATTGTTGAATGTTGGTGTAAGGTCTCTTATTTCTGCTTCTGTTGTAGGGATACCAGTACTATTTCCATACCAGTTATAATAAAACCTATTATAGGGTTCATCCGATAAGGTCGGCAATCTTTCTTCACGTATTGTAGGATCATAGTGGGTACACTCTACTGAAACCATTCCTGATTTTGAACCATGAAACTCTACTGTTGGCTTCATCTTTGCGCCTGTAGATTCAAATAATCTCAAAAACTTATCCTCATTCTCTTCTAACTGAAGCTCGATTATCACTGGAATGTTCACATAAGCAGAAAGCAAATCCAGTACATCGTCACCTTGGTTATCAATCAAGAATGTGACTGCGTGTGAAAAAACTGTTACGTTGTCCTCTCGTTCTTCTGGTGTGGATGACGGTTGTATGTATTTAACAGCCTCAATCTCTATATAATCCATGTATTCTGGGTCGGGTTTAAATTTATTAAACCCTCTCCAGTCATACACCCTGATTAATCCAGAAAAACCCCGAAGGATATCTTGGGGGCAACTGGATTTCTTAATACCCTTCAGGAGTTTATCTGTACATATCATATTATTCTGCTACTTCGATTGATAGAGCTAATTCAGGAAGACCTGATTCACGTACAACTGCAACATCTGGTGTCTGAATTGTAACAGAATAGAAGTTTGAATTCTCACTACCTACATATTCACGGGAAAGTTCTCCTACCTTCAAACCATGTTCCATTCCGAAGAGTTCATACAATCCAGTTGAACGATCTTTAGTGATAGCGATTACACGTGAATTACCAAGTGCTCTAAGAGTCCTCCTATCGGCTGCTCTTTTAGAATAAACAATAAAGCCTATTGAATGTACATACCACATATCGCCAGTTTCTTTGACCTCTCCAATTGTGGAGGGGATAACTGAATAGTCTGTACCTTCAAATGTGTACTGTTTTGCACCTTGTTTTAATTTGATAGCTGTAAGGCCATCAATATTATTATTGGTATCATCAGCTTCTCTATTCAATGGATCCACTGTTCCAGCATAGTCGAAATCCTCATAATTAACGAGAATTAGATCCTTATCTGCACCGACCGGAGCATTAATAGAAGCACAATCTTTAGAGATACCTGCTACGATTATATCATCACAATTCATTGTTACCCTTTATTAAATAAAAAAGGGGAGGGATCATTCCCTCCCCCATTATATGATTAGTATTAAAATACTAATTAATCTAATTCAGCTGATTCAAATGCAACTGATACTACTACCGGAGCACTAATATTTTCAACAGTTAAGGTATTAGTAACATTGTCACTAACAACTTCACCATTAAGAGTCCAAGATGCTACTTTATATGTTGACTCAGGTACTGCTGTAAATACTAAATCACTACCTTCTGCGACTTCATCAAGGCTTGTAATTGCTACACCATCAGCTGTGGCAGTCACTGTTCCGTTTTCGCCAGCTGAAAAAGTGACTTTATGTTATGTTGCAGGTTCATCAGCAATAACTGATGCAGTTCTATAGCACACTTCTTCTGGGCGTACCAGGAAGATGTCAAGTGCAAAAGTCAACAGCATACCCCACTCACGACCGAAGTTAGAAACACGATCAACTGTAAGGTTATTGAAATCTGAGCTCAATGAAGTACCCAATTGGATAGCATCAGTTTTGAAATCACCAGTCATAGAAGCCAAAAGAATGGCGTCATCTGGGAATGAAGGATTAGCTACGATTTCGAAACCTGCATAACGCATTACACCTTCGTCAGTAATATCAACACCTTTGTATTGAAGATTTCTTTGAGCTTGAGCTATAAGATCGGCAGTTGCATTAGACACCATGAACTTCCGTCCTGGGCGTTTACGCATTGCTCGGTTTTGCTTAGATATAAGCAATTCCAATTCGTCAAAGATGTTATCAACAGTCAGGGTTGCTGCAGATGATTTACGATATCCAATGGTAGTATTTTCAACAACTTGAAGAGGTGTTGGCATAGCACCATTAAGATTTGTGAGGGCTGGAGATTCCAACTGAGGTATAAGACCAGTCAATGAAATATCTGCATTACCATTAGTCAATGCATCTTCAGCTGCTTCGGCAGCATTACCCAAGAATAATTCTTCCAAAGTGGCCTGAACTTCGGCTGGAAGACCCTCCCACTGAAATTCACCCTCTGGCTGGTATTCTCTCCAGTATTGGTGGTAATCAGCCGGATCAAAAGTTTCGAACGATTCAACGACTGCCAAAGTACGTTTGAATGCTTTCTTTTCACTGGTATTGCTCACTGATGCAGCCGGATTGACGCTGCGTGCACGAAGAACATTGCGGATGTCATGCTTATAAGCATTGTAGCCATCTTTGTCGCCTTCGTTCATGTAAGCCAATGATTTTTCAATAAATACGTTGCCTGTCAAGGCTCTTGCTAATACTCCAATAGGAGCACTTCCTACATTAAATGCCATCTTGTTTTTATATTATTGTTTGAATGGTCAATTTTGACCTATTGGTTACGAGCTGTTGCAAGTTTCTTTGCAGCCAACGCTCTCTTAAAAATACTATTACCCTGTGGGATTTGTGGGGTCTCTGGTTTACCACTATTCCAGACAGATGAAGCATGAGAAGCAATCTTGTCAATGGCTTCAGTGGCCATTTCTTCAAATTCTTGATTCTCTGCTTTCATCTTGTTCAACTCATTTGAAATTTCTACAACTTTCTCTTCAATGTTCTGGTTGGCCATTTCGGTGATTTTCTCCTGAAGACCCTTGATGGTTTCTTGCATTTCGCTTACCACGGCTTGCAATTTAGCTACCACACCTTCTTCCTCCACTGGAATTTCTTCACTTACTGGAGTTTCTACAGGTGTTTCCACTACTTTAGTTTCTTCAGCTACTGGAACTTCCCTTGTGGGGACTTCTTCGGCTACTGGTTTCTTTGGTGCAGGACCTACATTGAATTCACTCACTGGAGTTTCTACGACAGGAGCTTCTGCGGGTGCTTCGGCTGCAGACTTATCAATTTCTACGATGATATAATCATCAACTTTGATAGTTCCATCAGAAAGTTTGAAAATACCTTCTTCTACACTTGTTCTATCCCCTACCTTATACCCAGATGGGTCAGATTGAAAAATTTCAATAGATTCTCCATCAACAGTATCATACACCTGGTTGATGAATTCACTGCCATTTACCATACTGATGACTCGTCTCAGTATATTAATTGTTTTTGACATGTTAATTACTTTATGTTTAGTTGACTTTGAAGCCGACACATACGGCTTCTTGTTCATATTTAATACTTCGTCCATGAATCCAAGTTCTACGGCTTCATCAGGTCCAATGAATGTCTCTTTAGACATCATACCCTTAATAACCTCTGGCTCTAATCCAGTGAACATGCAATACAATTGAACTAATACGTTTTCAAGATCTCTTAATTCTGAAGCATACTTCTCAAGTGTGGAGGCATCTGCAAACTGTAGAGTTGGAACCATTGGGTTATGAATCATCACTTCTCCATAGTTGCTTATCACTCTATAATCTGCCACCAACATAATCAGAGATGCAATACTATAAGCATTCGCCGACACCACAGTAACCACACTTTTACCCTGCTCACTTAATCCATTAAGATACTCCATTATACGGAAGCCTTCTAATACATTGCCACCAGGACTCCCAATCTCAAGAATAAGGACATCGAATTCCTTTGGGATTTGTGATTGTATGTTCTTTAGTGTGACACCTTCCACAACTTCTTCCATCATTGAAGCATGTGCAATAATAGGCTCTTTATTCACAGTACCAATAGATACAATGGAATTTCCTATCTGTAATTTCAACCTATTTGCAGGACGTTGTGTTAATGTGCGATTATAAAGCCATTTTTGGAAGTATTTTAATGTCATGGTAGTAATACTACCAAATCCACCCCAACCATCTTCAAACTCGCTTAAATATGCTTCCTTGGCCTCCTCAGGTGTATTGAACCCGAACATAACTTTGTGCTCGTCAAATGCACGTGTCGTTGGATCAATTTGATCAATCACATACACATCAAAGTCATCAAAGTTATCTCCAAGATATACATCTATTGGGTCGCCATCTTTACCAACTGTTCCACGGAAATATCCATAAGTATGTTTAGTGGTGTTGCTCCACTCATTACCATCCTTATCAATACCACTACGAATTGACCCAACAGGATTTTCTATTGATATTGGGAATCCCCTTATGGAAACCTTCCCTTTGGAATAGTTGCCTGCCTTCTTTTGAGCTTCAGTGGGTGACTGTTTAGTAACCTTCTCAGCTTCCTTG